>CANHVD010000070.1 GCA_947463775.1 Planctomycetaceae bacterium
CCATATAAAGAAACAGCGGCCGCAATGGGGCGGCGTCTTAAAGTTGTCCTCGGCGAAAAAGACCGCGAACCTCGGGATTTTGCGACAGCCTTCGAACGTGCTCGAGGCATGATTGCACAGATCCAGCAACTTAGTGACGACGCGGCCAAGGCTGCTGACGTCACTGAGAAAGCAACAAAGACGGCGGCTCTGGAAAGTCACCTGAAAGAAGTCGGTCGTCTCCTGCAACTGTCACTCGATCTGCGTGATGACGATAGTGACCCGAAGGCAGTTGCTCAGTCACGATACCTGCTGAGTTTTGTAAAGCTGCGTCTTGGTCGCCCTCTGGATGCGATCATTTTGGCTCAGTATTGCTTTGAGCATGACATCAAAGCCGATCCAGACACGGCTTTGAATGCAACCGAAATTGCGATGGCGGCCGCCGTAGCAGCCTGGAACGCCGGACCTCCGAAGGATCGTGATTTCGAAACCCGAACTCTGCGCGATGTCTGCGAAAGAATTCTGACTTTGTATCCGCAATCCGCCAAAGGCGGTGAAGCCCGAATGCGTCTGGGCAGTGTGTATCGGACTCTGAATCAACCACTTGAAGGGGCCAAATGGTATCTCCAGGTTCCTGAAGCCGACCCGCAATATATTTCTGCTCGAATCAACGCCGGACAGTCTTATTGGACAGCGTGGACACAAAAAGCTGCGATGGCCACAGCAGATCCGCAAGGCGAACAGCCTGATGCACAGGCGATGTTGCAGTGGAAGACTGAAGCAAAAACGTTGCTGGCGAACGGGATTCAACTGTCCCGGCAAAAACTGGGCGATATGGCAAAGCCCACGGAGGAACTGGCCGCAGCGGAAGTCTCCCTCGCAAGTATTCTGAATCTGGACGGCGAGTTTCCCGGCACTATTGATCGCCTGACCAAGGGAGCAGAGAACTCTGTGGTCACTGCGATTGAGGTTCCCGAAGGCACTCCGCGTCCCGAAGACGGAATTCAGAGTCAGTCATTTGCAGGTCTCACATATCGACTCCTGCTTCGTGCTTACATCGGCACGCAGCAAATCGACCAGGCACTGCAAACGATGACGAAACTGGAGAAAGTCGGCGGACAGGATATTCTTGCGGCGTACACCCAACTGGGGATGGAATTGCAGGAAGAACTGCGACGCCTCAAACTCTCAGGAGAAAACGAGAGATTAGCTGCGGTTCGTGATTCGTTCGAAAAGTTCCTGCAGAAGGTTTACGAGTCTCGCAACAAGAGTGACTACAACTCCCTGCTTTGGATCGGCGAAACGTATTATGGCCTTGGTCAGGGAGTTGCTGGCGATGCAGCCAGTGCCGCTGCGTACTACGCAAAAGCGGGCGATGCATACTCCGAAATTATCTCGGGTGGACTTGTTAATGCGGATAACAAGAACGCTGTCAAACTTCGTCTCGCACGATGTCGCCGGCAGCAGAAACAGTTTGAAGAAGCTTTGAAGAACATTGAAGAGATTCTGACTGAGAATCCAATGACTCTGGATGCCCAGTTCGAAGCCGCTCTGATTCTGACTGATTGGGGAGCTGAAAATGATCCGAAAAAGTTCCCTGAAGCGATCCTTGGTACGAAGGATTCCGCAGGAAGACCTACTTCGGTTTGGGGCTGGTCACAACTTTCACGTCGCCTGCAGCAAATTGTGACCAAGGATCCTTCGCCTGAGCTGAAAGCTCGGTTTGTTGATGCTCGATATGAACTGGCATACTGCCGCCGTAGATTTGCGACAGCATCTGAAAGTGATGCGGCAAAGCAAAGGAAATCGGCAATGGCAGAGATCACCAGCTTTGTACAGGCTGTGCGAGATCTCGACGACGTTTCCTTCGCCAGGTTTGACAGACTCTATCAGGACCTTCAGGCGGATCTCGGTGAAGCACCAACTCCGTTGGATCGAAATGCCGTTGCCGTCAAGCCGGAAGAAGAAGCGATTGATGAGGCCGAAAAAGCCAAAGCAGGTGCAGCCGTCGCTGCGAACACTGCTGCAACGGATGCTGCTGCAGACGAAGGGGGCTCAAACACGCTGCTGATCGTCGTCGGCGTTGGCCTTTGCATGGGAATCGCCGGTGCAATGTTCTACTTCATGCGTAAACCCAAAAGCCGAGTCCATATTCCGGGCCCATCTTCGGCTCCGAAATTTTCCGGGCTCAATATGGCAGCAGAGGCCGTGAGCGGAATTCCTCAGGGGCTTAGCTTCGACGTTCCCGCAGAACCTGACTTCAGTGGCTTTGCAGGTATAGGTGGCGGCAAGAAAGCAGCTCCAAGCGCTAGATCTGCAGCGGCTAAGCCAGCCATGGATGCGACAAAGCCAGCCTCAACTTCGGCGAAACCAACGTCCCCTGTGGCAAAAGCAGCATCGCCGTCGACTGCGGTTGCGGCATCTGGAACGGCTGCTCCGGCGATTACGCCTGCCTCACCGGATGCAAAACCTGTCGCGAAGCCAGCCCCGAAACCTGTTTCGGCCGAAGGCAGCCCACGACCTGCGGCTCCATCCACTTCCACGGGGGAAGCACGACCTAAGCCAGCGGCTCCTGCTAGCGCAACTGGTGAGGCACCAGTCAGAAAACCTGTCCCGTCGGCCCCGGCGGCAACCGCAGCCGGAACGGCTCCGGTAGTCGATCCCGCCGCGCCCAAGCCGGCGCCAAGGCCGCGTCCTCCAGCTCCGGACGGTTCCGCTCCGGTAAAACCAGCCGCACCGCGGCCTGCGGCTCCGCAGCCAGCATCAACCGACGGCACATCTCCGGAAGCCAAACCTGCGACTCCCAAGCCACCGGTTGCCAAACCCGCGACACCGAAACCAGTTTCAACTGAAGGGGGAACCGCAGAGCCAAAGCCTGTTGCACCTCGACCTGCTGCACCAAAACCAGCGGCTCCGCGACCGGAAGGAGCAACGGAGAAACCAGTCGGCGAGCGGCCAGTGGCGCCTCGCCCAGCCGCCCCAAAACCTTCAGGAGATCCTTCCGCTGCGGAACGCCCGGCTCCACGCCCCCCCTCAGAGGCCCCACCGGTTAAACGTCCAAAACCTCCGGAAGCGGACGAGTGAACCATACTTAACGCCGGTGTCATGGTGGCTGACACAACCTTTCTTACTGAAACAAAATCAGAATCAATACCCCATCGGGATTCTCTCTCTATGATCGCTCCTTCCAAAACAGTCACTCGTCTCATCACGACTCTGCTGACTCTCAACCTGATCATCGCTTCCCATGCGGCCGATCAAGTCACACGTCGCAGCGACCGAAGTGTGTTACGTGGTGAATTTACTGCGATGACAACGGCATCCGTTAAGATCAAACAAGTCAATGGCCAGGAAGTCGAAGTCCCCGTCAGTGACATTTTCAACGTTGCTTTCGACATGCAGCCTTCGACACTGACTCAGGCTCAATCCAACGAACGCAGTGGGGCTCTGGATGCGGCGTTGGAAAAACTGACGGCTGTCCAAAAAGACTACGGCGGGGATGACAAGAGACTGGTCGAGGACATTAAATTTTTGATTGCCAGAACCAAAGTGAAAGCGGCTCTCGCAAATCCTGCGATTGCAGCTGACGCTCAGAAGGCAATCAGCGACTTCCGAGCGCAGAGCAAGACGAACTTCCGATATTTTGAGGCAACGCTTCTTGAGGCACAGCTTTTATCGCTTGATGCGGCGAATGCCGATGCTTCAGAAAAACTGTTGAAAGAAATTCAGGCATCACCGGTCAAGGGATTTCAGCTCCAGGCGGGCGTGCAACTCGGGCGGCTTCTGCTGTCGAAAAAAGATACAGCCGGAGCACTGACGGCTTTCGACCAGGTGATTCAAACCAGCGCTGGGGATGCGGGAGCGACATCGGCCATGTTCGACGGAATGCTGGGAAAGGCTCTTTGTCAGCAGCAGCAGGGTCAGGCTGACGAAGCCATTGCCACGCTGAATGAAATCATCACCAAGGCGTCAGAATCGGAAACTCAGACACTTGCTGAGGCCTGGGTCCTGAAAGGCGATTGCCAAAGAACAAAGAACCTTCCCAAGGATGCGCTATGGGCTTACCTTCAGGTGGATGTGCTCTATCCGTCGGAACCGGCCGCTCATGCTGAAGCTCTGTATCGACTTGCTGGTCTTTGGGCTCCAGCCGGCCATCAGGACAGAGCAGATGATGCTCGTCAGCGTCTGATGGAAAAGTACCCGAATAGTGCATGGGCGAAGCAAGGTGCTCCTGCAACCCCCTGATTCCTGATTCTGTGCAGCTCAAATCTTTCGCCAAGGGTGACGAAAGGTTCATAACTTACTACAGTCCCCGTTCTCAGTTTCCTGGCTATTCTCAACTGGCGAGTCCGCCCCAATGAGGTCAACTCGGAGATCATTTGAAATGCGTAATGTCTTTGGTTCAGCAGAACAAAATTGCGGACGCAAGTCCATTCCTGCACTCCTGCTGGCAATGGCAGTGGCGTTGCTGGTGCCTTCTTTTGGTCAGTCATTCGTGATGGCTCAGGAAGAAACCCCGCCAGCCGCTGATGCCGCCGCAGCTCCACCAGCTGCCCCCGCTGAAGCTGCTGCACCCGCAGATCCTTCAGCAACTCCAGCAGCAGAGGCTGCCCCTGCAGACGCACAACCGTCCCGCAGCTTCCTCGCTTACATTGCTCGCGCCTGTGGCTGGTTCTGGGGCCCCGCGTTCCTGCTGGCATCATTCATTCTGGTAGCCCTGATCATGATGAACCTGCTGCAGGTTCGCCGCGATGTGTTGTTGCCAACAGCGTTTGTCGAAGAATTCGAACAGAAGCTGAATGCGAAAGACTTTCAGGCGGCCTATGAGTTCGCTCGCAGTGATGAATCTTTTGTTGCACGCGTTCTCGCCGCGGGGATGGGACGTTTAAGCCGTGGCTACGAGGAAGCTGTCGAAGGGATGCAGGAAGCCGGTGAAGATGAAAACATGGCCCTTGAGCATCGCCTGAGCTACGTCGCACTGATCGGCACGATCGCTCCGATGATGGGACTGATGGGAACCGTGCAAGGGATGATCTCCAGCTTCGACGTAATCGCCACCTCCGCAGTCGCGCCAAAACCTTCTCAGTTGGCGGACGGTATTTCGACCGCTCTGGTCACGACGCTGATCGGGCTGATGCTCGCGATTCCTGCGATGGTGTTCTATGGCATCCTGAAGAATCGAATTCAACGTTTGGTGCTTGAAATCGGTATGGTCAGCGAAGGTTTGATGGGACGGTTTGCTGCGGTTGGCAAAAAGGCCTGAAACCATTCAGTCGATTCGTCTGTGACTATGATTTGATTCATCTGTCAGGTTGCTGCAATGAAGTTTAAGCCCGCTGATGTGGCCCCCCCTGAACTCGACATGACACCGATGATTGACATCGTGTTTCAGTTGATCACCTTTTTCATGGTGATCAACAAGTTCGATCAGGCCGAAGCAGATGAGCGAGTCACACTGCCGAAAGATCAATTGGCAGTGCCTCCGGCCGTTCAGCGAAAAGATTCCTTCCTGCTGAACTTTGGGTATCTCCGTGATCAGAAGGGTAATCTCACTAACCCGGAACCATTCTTCTTTTTCGCGGACGAACAGGTTCCGTTGGCTCAGGTTCGTCAGCGACTTCGACAGGAAGCTCAGTTCTACCAGACGATTGGCACTGACATGAAAGAAGTTGTGGTCGAGATCCGAGCCGATGCCGACGTGAAGTCGGGCATGGTTCAGGAGCTAATTCAGATGTGTCAGGAAGATGGTATCGGCTTTCAGCGTTTTGCTCTGAAAGCAACTCAGAAGATGATTGAGTAGTCTTGAGTTTTGTGAAGTCGCCCCGACTCTGCCCAGTATTCATTCTTCGTCAGTTGTGAACCATGAAGCTTCGAAACCGCGTTGGACTCGGAAAAATTCAACTGGACATGACGCCGATGATCGACGTTGTGTTTCAATTGATGATTTTCTTCATGTGTACCCTGAAGGTCACTGAACCAGAAGGCGACTTTGATATCAGCATGCCGCTTGGTGCTGCAGCGCCATCTGCAGTGACCGAGGCGGAACTGCCACCGTTCAAAGTGCGAATGATTGCAGACGCAGAGGGCAATCTGAATGCGTTGTCATTCAATGGTGTGAATCTGGGCGGGGGTGAACAAGCCTTCGCTAAACTCAACTCGGAAGTGTTTCGGGCAATTCATGCTCTGAAAGCCATTGGCCCTGACCAACAGGAAAAACAGGAAGTCGAAATCGATCCCGACTACAACCTGCACTATCGCAACATTATCAGTGCGATTGGATCCTGCTCCGGACGAATGGGGCCCAATGGGATTCCCGTGCGCTACATCAGCAAGATCAAGTTTGCTCCTCGCCGCGAACCGTAATCAATGACAGATGTCACTGGCACCGAAATTCAGGTCCTGCTTTTCTCTTCTGATTTGATGCTGATCAGTTCGGCCGGGGGTGCCGCAGCCGCAGCAGGATTTGCTTTTCGATCAGCATCCTCGATCGAAGATCTCATCGCAAAAGCCACCCCGACCACCATCCTGTGTGTCGACCTCGGCTTTGCGTCCGTGGACCCTCTGCTCATTTCGGAACAGTTCCCCACACTGACGACTCGCTCGGGAATTGCATTCGGCCCTCACGTTCACATCGCCAAACTCAATCAGGCTCGCGAAGCTGGTTTCGCAAAAGTCATGAGTCGCGGTCAGTTCGTCGGTCGGATGATCGACGAACTGAAAGCCGCCGCCGCTGCGATCCACCATCATTGACCTCCCCACTGGGTCTGTCCCCAAATGGTGTGGACTTAAGCAATTTATTGATGTCCAGCGTTCTACCGTCGAGCTTGTCTCGTGGGAGGACACAACTGGCAGCTACGATCTGAGACGAATCGCGCCAAGGCGCTCCGTTTCGGGTTGTGTTTCGCAGCGTAGCTGTAGCAGCATTTAGCCCGAAGCCTCAGCCTGGGGCTACCTGCTGCCGCCTCTACGAGGCGAAATTAGAACGACAGTTGTCCCACTAAATCTCGCTGCAGTACCAAAGTTTTCACACCTCAGGACAAGCCCCATTGAGGCAAGTCGAGCTTAAGTCCACGCCACTGGGCCTGCCCCCAGTGGTCAATCGGCTTCTGCACCACGACCTGTCAGAAGCGTCTGTGGCGGAAAGCGCTTCGATTCCTCACCAGAACTAACTACTTCCCTGCAACGACCACCGGAAAGAACTTGAAGTATTGATCTCGCAATGCATAAATGGCGACCGCTGTAATTGACACGAATGCCAACCACATGCAGACGTCGAGGAAGAATGCCGGTGTGATTCTGCGATCAAGCTTTCGGTATCGAAAGTAGATGGTGACGGCAGAAATGATTGGAAGCGTCAACGCCTGACCAAAGCCACCGACAACAACCATCCACCGAGGTTCCTTAAATGCAAGGAACAGGAACAAAGCCAGCACCGGGATCATCAGTGACACCCAGTGAATGACTCGACCACGCTGCGCGGGCTGACGATAAGTAAAGAATCCGGCAAGGCTCATAAAGTCGGCCACCAGACGAGCATTCCCTGCGCTGGACAAGTACAGCGTCTTGAACAACACCGCCGCAGCCCCGATCAGGAATACGATTTTGGTCCAGAGACCGAACGTATCAACAAACATCCGGGCCAGAGTCTGAATCATGTCTTTGCCTTCAGGATGCAGACCCTGAGTATGCAGAACAGCAGCCCCCATGAAGTAAAATGCGAGCGTTGAGACCGTGAACACAATCATGCTCACCCAGGCATCCAGATGCATCACTCGAACCCAGCCTTTGGCTCGACGTTCCCAGTCCGGCCCGGGCTCCACTTTTCCCGTGTAGCGTGCATACCCTTTCTCAAGACACCAATACGGATAAAAGAACAGCTCCGTCGCGCCGACTCCGGTGATTCCAAAGACTCCAAAAGCTACTGCAATTCCTTCAGCGGGCATGCCAAACGTCAGCCCATTCGCAACGTCTGACCAGTTGATGGGGAACTTCGTGGCCGGCAGTGCACAGGCTGCTGTGACAGTCAGCAGAGTAACTCCGACCACCAGGATAGTCGTGACGATTTCAATTCTGCGATAAGTACCACTCCAGAGAAGTCCCATTGCCGCCAAACATGTCAGCACAGCCCAGGGAAACTCAGGACGCTGACGAGTGGCGGTCGCCAATGACGGCAGGAACGTATCCAGCAGATTAGCAAAGCCCTCCGAGACGGAAGGAAACGCCAGGTTCAGTGACTGCCCAACGGTCCCTGTAATTGCTCCCAGCTGGAATACGGTCGACAGCATCATGATCAGCCACCACCATGCGATCCAATGAGCTCCCAGGCGAGGACCGCTCAGTTCATTAATCGCTCCCAGCGTAGGTTTTCCGGATGAAATGGCATAGCGACCCAACTCCACCTGCATAAAGACTTTGATGACGCAGCTAAACAGAATCAGCCAGAGAAACACAAAGCCGTGTTTCGCCCCCAGAGAAGTCGTCAGCAGCAACTCTCCGGACCCAACAATCGTCCCGGCCAGAATGATCCCCGGACCGATCATCTTCAAAGCCGCCCACAAAGAAACTGGCGGTTCCTGAATCGCATCCTTCGGAAACGCATACGGGTCATACTCAACAACTTCAGACATCAAACGTGGCCCTTACAAACTCAGATCCGGTGGGTGGGGTAGCAACAAAACGCAGCACACTATGCAATTAGCCAGCGTGTGAGCAACTCATTGGGTTTTCATGTCTCAGTAGTTTCAGGTTCTACTAAGACTCAACTTCTGGGGGCAATTCACGACGCATGACGACGGCTCTTGTGTATTCCAGTCCCGGAAAATCCGGAGCCGTGCGAATGAATCGACTGACTACCGCAGCAATCAGAAAACTGGAAAGATAAGGAACCGCAGTCGTCAGAGTAATCGTTGGCTGATAGCTGGTGCCAAACAGGATCTGCCAGTAACTCCAGAAGAACGAAATGAGAATACTGAAAGTCACCGCAATCTTTGCTGCGCGACCATCACAGCGCAGAAACATCCCAATCAAGAACAGCGACGAGAGCGGACCAAGAAACATATTGAACGCGGGAGCCATCAGATCAAAGATGTTGCGGCCTGAATTCTGCGCCAAATAGGCAACTCCAATCGCCAGAGAAGTCACAACCAGACCAACAACCACAGAAAGCACTCGCGCGAATCCCACTTCGGTCAGCCTCTTCGTTGCCCCCTGGCGAATACGTCCGTAAAGATCTGCAGCGAAGACGGCACTGATACTGTTGACCCCTGAAACCAATGTCTGCATGGCATCGCAAACCAGGACGGCAAGAATGACACCGCCGATCCCTGCCGGCAATTGATGAGCAAAGAAATGGGGCATCACTTTGTCCCCGTGTTTCACGACGGTGTGTCCATTCTCAACGACAAAAATCCCTTCCGGCAGATAGGATGGATGTTGCAGATAAAACGCCAGCAAAGCCAAACCACACAATGCCAGCAGTACTCCAATTGTGACATCAGTCAACGCCGCGACAAGGTAGCTGCGTTTCGCTGATTTCAATGACGTCGTGGAAAAATACCTCTGCAAAACCACCTGATCGGAGCCATGGGTGCAGATCACCCAAAAGAAGTTCAACATCGCTGCCGTCACAACTGTCATTCGAACGGTTGGATCCATGCTGAATAAAATCAGCTTGGTATGCCCGGCAGAATTCTCCGCTGCAAGTCGCCACCATTCGGCAGGCCCGGTACCGGTCGTCCAGATCACATATCCCAGAGTCAGGATCGTCCCGCCAAACAACATCAATGACTGCAGAACATCGTTCCAGATCGCCGCTCGAAAACCGCCGACACTTCCATAGACTGTCGCTGATAGTCCAACCGCAATGATAATCCAATACAGAAACGATTCACGAAGCGGGTGTGAAGCCTCTGACGAACTGAACCACTGAGCAACTGGATCCTGAGTTTCAATGGGGATCAGCGTGCCGACCATCTGCGTGAGTGCCAATGACCCAACATAGGTCACCATGGACATCCAGCCCAGTCGCAGGAAGAGAAACAGAACACTGCCGATAATTCGAGTCTGAACATCGAATCGTCGCTCAAGGTACTCATACGCGCTGGTAAACCTGAGCCGCATAAAGAACGGGACCCAGACGAACAAAACCACCGACATACTCAGAGGCAGCGCCAGGTATTGTGCGAACATGGCGACACCGTTCTTGATCATCTCCCCGGGCACCCCCATATAGGAAATACTGGACATCAAAGTGGCCAGCACACTTAGGCCCACGGCCACCCAGGGCATTCGTCGCCCACCCAGAAAGAACTCGCTGGTGCTGGCCTGACGCCTAGACGACCAAATCACGATCCCCATCGTAATCAACAAATAGACCGCCAGTCCGAGGAAATCGATCAACTGCAACCGATCACGAGGCGCCGGAGCGGTACGAACAGCTATCACGAAGTCATGGACAGAATGCATGCTGGAATTCCTCTGGCCGGATTTTGATCGACTGTTCCGGATGGCCCTCAAGTCAGCAACCATAGGTGCCGTTGGACCGTCTGTGAGCCAAGCGTATCAGTTTCGGAGGCCCATAAGCAATCCAGCCAATTGTCCATGTCAGGTTCGCATCGGGAACACAAGAACTGCTGCAGAGCATCGACCATTCCAAAACGGCAGGTTGATATCCTGCATGAGCCGTCACAATGAACACCGGGACACTGTATTACAGCGAATTGCGAGCGGTGAGTGCAACCGCCTCTGATCTGCGGCAGCAGAGTCACGGCAGCAGAGTCACGTATGAGGAGCGATGATGAATCGCAGGTGAACCAGTGCGCACCGCAATTCACGACAGGAGTCGCAGATTTGCCGGATCGGCTTAACGCATTGCGGCACTCGCGCTAGATTCCAGATCTCGCGATCATCCGACAAAGAAAATGCCGGGGCATGCTAACAAGGGGGACGAAGGTCGCGTTTTTCTTCGGCATAGCTGAGACGCACATAGACGGGTTCGAGAGTTTCCGCGATCGAAAACTCTTTTCGGCTGACCATGTCGGTGCCCAATCGAGCAATCGTGGAAGCTCGGGGCTGCCAGCAGGACTCTGCAAGCAGACGATGATTCATGGCTAATTCGGGACGCAGTTTAGTCAGTCCCGGACCCGTCAGAATGGGATCCTTTGGCAAGGTGTCCTGGCCGGTCACATGAATACGATCGATCAATTGCCGACATCCAGAGACGGTGTCAAGCTGATAAGTCCCGGCAAACACTTCTCCTCGCTGAGCATCCACGAGAGCCGTGACGAGGGCTTCTTCATCAGGAGCCTGCTGGGCAATCGCGCGGAGTGTATCGACCGCAACCAGATGCGACTGATTTAACCACGCGAATGTCTTGGCAAAAACGAGCCCAACTCGCAGGCCCGTAAAACTTCCGGGGCCGATACTGACAGCAACCGTGCGAATATCTGTCGGCTTGAGAGTTAGCTCACGCAGGAGTTTGTCGACCTCCGCAACAAGCGACTGCGCATGGCGAACTCCACCGGCGGCGAGAACCCGTTCGGCCAGCAGGTTGGAGCCGTCAGTGACGGCGATGGATCCCAATGATCCCGATGTTTCAACAGCGAGCAGCATCGAACGATTCTGATTAGAGGTTGGTGGCAGAAAGCTGAGGATCGTGGGCTGGTTTCCAGTCGATCAACTGCAACTCCACTTTATTGAATCCACGAAACGAATTGATCACTGGCGCGAAACTGATGGAGAATGGTCCACGGACGGAGGCGAGTTCTTCGGCCCATTCGCCGCGTCCCCATGCCACAGCTCGCATGATTGTTCCCTGCTGCCGAACCTGAAGTGAAAGATGTCGGGAACCTTCGCCCATGGTTTTCGGTGGCTCGGCCAGATCGACTCGATTGGCCACGAAACGCGGTTGAGGATTCGCCTGACCAAACGGACCCAGCCGCTCCAGTTCCTGCACCGCGCGGAGATTAACTTCCTTGAGAAGCACCTCCGCATCAATAGCCAGTTCTGTGTCTTCCGGAGTCGGGTGGAAATTCTCGGCTGCCCACGCAGCCAGAGCATCGCGTACAAGTCCGACCGCAGTGGCTTTTAATCGCACACCGGCTGCCGCTTTATGGCCGCCGAAGCCGCTAACATGCTCGCGACAAGACGCAAGCCCAGCGTACAAATCGAAGCCGGCCCAAGAGCGACCTGATCCAGTCCCCGTTCCGTCGTCACGGAGAGCGATCAGGATCGTCGGCTTGCTGAATTCGTCCGTCATGCGACTGGCCACAATCCCGATAACTCCTGGATGCCAGTCATGATTCGCCAGAACGAGCGTCTTATGATTTTCCCACTCAGGATTCTCCGCCACCATTTCTTTGGCTTGTTTGAAGATGCGACGTTCGACAGTCTTGCGGTTTTCGTTGAGTTCATCGAGATACTGAGCCAGTCGGTCGGCTCGTTCGACGTTCTCCGTCGTGAGCAGTTCGACCGCCAGTCGAGCCTGGCCAAGTCGTCCTGCGGCGTTGATTCGCGGGCCAAGAGCGAAACCCATATCGTCGCTGCGAAGTTCCGGCTTTTCCGTGAGCCCTGCAATTTTCAGCAATGCTTTCATTCCGGGCGTCGACTGATCACGAAGGCTTTGTAAGCCATACCGTACGATGACTCGGTTTTCGCCGATCAAAGGTACAACATCCGCGACAGTACCAACGGCGGCAAGCCCAACAGCCTGCTTAAGAAACTCCTTCATTCGTGGCGAGGCTTTCTTGCCATCACCCAGTCGCTGACAGATGGCCCAGGCCAGCTTAAAGGCAACGCCGGCACCACAAAGTTCGCCGAAAGGATACTCTGTTCCCGGCAAGCGAGGATGCACGAGAGCCAGAGCATCGGGCAAGGATTCGCCGATGTGATGATGATCAGTGATGATCAGGTCGAGCCCGATGGATTTTGCAAATGCGGCTTCTTCGACGCTGGCAATTCCACAATCGACAGAAACGATAAGCCGCTTTGGGTCTTCCTCAAACAACTGCTGAAGAGCGTTCTTGTTGATGCCGTAGCCTTCTTCCATGCGGCACGGGATATAGTAATCCACATTCGCACGATTGAGCTGCAGGCAGTGCCAGAGAATGCTGGTCCCGGTGACACCGTCAACGTCATAGTCTCCGTAGATGGTGATGCGTCGTTGATCCTTAATCGCAGCGAGGATCAGGTCAGCGGCCTGATCGATACCCGGCAACTGTGATGGATCATGCAGATCGCTCAGCCGAGCATCCAGAAAACTGCTCGCAGCAGCGGCCTCCGAGAAGCCTCGTGCAATCAGCACCTGAGCCAGCAGGGGAGAGATTTTCAGCTGGCCACAAAGCCTGCGAATGGCAGATTCATTGTGAGGTTGAAATGTCCATTTTCTTGACACGAAAGAATGCTCCGACGAATCGAAAACCAGTTGAGCGATGATTGTTGATCGCTGACTATGGCTCAGGAGGTTTGAAAGACGGGATTTCGCGAGTCGTCCGCTCGTGCAGATTTGACTGATCCAACTCAATCTCCACAATCAGTTCGGTATCGCCCAGCAGAATCTTGTCACCCGTCTTCAGGATGACTCGATCGATATCCTGTTCGTTAACGATTGTCAGATTTGTGGACTCGTGGTCGACCAGTTCAAATTCACCATTATCTGAAGCACGAATCTCGGCATGAATTCGACTGAGCAGCAAATCATTGATCGCGATATCAGCTCGATGGCTGCGTCCGATAGTGACAGGCAGATCTCCAATCGAGAGCTGAATGAAACCATCAGAAAAAATCGCTGATTTCAAGGTTAATCGAGACATCTCAAATCTCACGAATTCCACACGGCGGCCGGAAAAGCCGTCTTCCGAACACAGCATGATAGAAGATTCCCCGCCAATCAGAAGTACTCCTGACCGGCACAATTGGAATCATTTGCAAATCCGGATGCGGGAATTTCCTCGGTGGTCGTGCGGGGCTCGCGCGAGCAGTCATATTCAGAGCTAGTGTTCAGGCGACACTTGAAATCTTGAAGTGCCTTGACGCACATCTCAGAGGAAGCCATGTCTCGCCGGTCGAACCCCACAAAACAGAAGAACAAAGCCAAGTTGGCCCTCTCTTCTCCGAGCGGAGCACACAGTCTCGCGGTTGTTCAGCCTTCAGAGTCAGCCAGTGCTCAGAGGGAACTGCTGGCCGCGTCACTGTTGGAAGCGCTTACATCAGCCCGCGAAGTCGACGGCGTTTTCTCTGATTACGGCTATGTGAACAAAGAGATTCTCGAATCCGCGTCTGTGACTCCGTCATCGCTTCAGCCGACGGTACCGCTTTCCGTCGAAGAGATAGAGGTACCCTGCGATAACGCTGTTGCCACGGCTGTGCTGGAACCTGAAGACGATGAGTTCGATTTCGACTCTGACTTTGGGGCCAATATCTTTGCTGATGAAGAGCCCGCGTCCGCTCGCGCGACCACTTATGCCGAGATCTCCTGCGCGGTGTTGCAGGAATTGAAAGCATCTGAGTCAGTGACGCGGGATGATGCAGCGAAGACTGGGGATAATGAATCAGAAACATGGGATGAAATCAGCCTCGAAGACTGCTGCTTTGAGGAAAGCCCTGAGCCCGAGCAACCACTATTCGAGAACGCCGCAGCTTACGAATTTGAAACGGAAGACTCGGTCACTGCCGAGTGGGACACTGCTGAAGAACTTGATGCTGATCCGGATGCGGATGATGTTGGCGAAGAAGCCTTCGATGCAGACACTTTCGGCGAGGATTCTCAGCACGAGTCATTGCATTCAAGTCCCGTCTCGGCAATCGATGCGGCCGTAGAGATTCTCGCGCAAGCTGTTGACACGGAAGATATCCACCGCATTCCATCAACTGATC
>CANHVD010000071.1 GCA_947463775.1 Planctomycetaceae bacterium
AGACGTTCGCGTTCATTCAAGGGAAGACATGCACGTGGCATTTCGACGGTCCGGAGTATCAAGAGGCATCAACGTGGTCGACACAAGGGGAGATCGTCAATCGCGAGCCTGAACAGAGTGGACACGGTGTGACAATGCAACCTATGCTTGAAAACAAGCAACCGTCGGACGTCACAGTTGATTTTCCCGATGCAAACACTGGCCACTCACTTTGCCAGTCGTCATGGTCACCATCATCGAAACAAAAGTTCCCCGAAGGGTAGGGAAATTGCTCCGAGAAATACTCCTGCTGCGTCTCTGCAATTTGCCCTGATTCTTCGGGAGTTGATGCCGCTGTTGATCGTTCGCTCTATTCGCCGATCGACGATCTTCCCAATCTAACAGAATAACTCGGACGCGAGTCACGGTATGCCAGGACTTCGCCGCCGGGGTGTCAAAAGAAAGCCGACCCGGAGTGGTTCGTCGCCTAGATCCCTGAAGCAGACTCGTTTTGCCAGAACGCTACTATGTACTACTGAGTGTTTCTCTGACGGAGCCTGGCACTTACGCGATTCAAAATTGCCAACTCACGATCAGACAGTGCTTCGCGACCTTCGGTGTGCAATTTTTCGAGGATGATATCCAACTGCTGCTCATCCATTTCGCGAACTTCGGATTCGCGCACCGCACGCTCGTCGTCGCGACGGCTTTTCCAGCGTTCCAGAATCCCGAAGCTGGAGTCTTCGTCCTGGCTTTCACGATCTGAAAACTCAGCTCGATTCAGACTGGTATAGCCTTCTGAGAAATCGTAACCCATGAATGAGTCGTCCGGCTCCGGCGGTGGAGTCCACTGGCTCACCTGATGAATATGCAGAATCAACAGGAACGAGGACAACGCTACCAGACTGCTGATGTCGAATACGAAGCCAGCGAGAATTCCGAAGAGCGAAACGACCAGTCCGATTCGCAGCATCAGGTCATGAGTTTCTGACTCCACAAATCGCAGATTCAAAAATGATGAAGCGATCTGACCAGCATCCAAAGGACGAACCGGGATCAAATTGAACAATGCCAGACAATAGTTGACAAGGAACGTTACTCGGAGGCAGTTCTCTGCGAGTGTCAGTTGGGATCCAATCGAAAAAACTTCGAAGGGGTTCAACAAGTTGCCCAGTAGACCGAGTTCCTGGAGACGCCAACCGCACCCGACCGCCACAGAAGCATTGATAAGCGGACCGGCTAGTGACTGAAACAACGATTCGCGAAACGTTAGCCGCGAGCCACCCTCGGACATTCCACCCAACGGCCACAACACAACAATGCCCGGTGCAGAGTAGTTTCTTCGGGCCACCAGCAGATGAGCGATCTCGTGTCCCAGAAGACTCAGCAACAGAACCGCGCTGGTGATCGCTCCGAAGACAACGTCCTGCATTCGCCACATCAATGCAACAGCAACAACTGGCATGAGAAAACTCAGCCGAAGCGGAACTCCCAGCAGTCGTCCCATTGGGAACGAAAATGTCAGTAAACTGTCAGTGCGATACATGATTAGGATTGTAAACACGCCATCGACCGCAAAAAACACCCGAAGGCAGATTTTTTTCTCACTGCTGGAAGTCCTCCAAGCTTCACGCGGGCACCATGAACACAGATTCTGAAGCCCGGCAGGCATGAGCCGTGTGTACTTCAGTGCGTAATTCTCAAGGAGAATGGGCCAAAACAGCTGTTTCAAAATGTTCTGCCTGTACACCCGACTACAGCGTGGAATGGGCTAGTGAGGGGGAAAGCGACTGCTTTCTGACGAATAGTAGGGTCTCATGCTCAGTGATTTTTGGGTTTGACGCTGTGATCCGGCCTGGTCGCTTGTTTTGAGCGGATTGCCCTGGTCCAATTCGCGTTCTGCGTGCAAATCAGGTCTGGTTGAGCTTTTCTCGCCGGACATGTGCAGCCTGCGGTCCGCCTGAAGTTGTTGCGAACGGCGAGTATTTCCACCTTATTTGTGTCAGACAGGAATTTGAAAGATGGCGGTTAAAGTTTATTACGACGACGATGCAGACCTAAGTCTCCTCAAGGGCAAGACGATTTCCATCATCGGTTATGGAAGTCAGGGCCATGCACAGGCTCAGAACCTTCGTGACAGTGGCTGCACCGTGCTTGTTGGCCAGCGTCCCGGCGGTGCCAATTATGATCTCGCCATCAGCCACGGATTCAAACCCGTCTCAGCTGCCGAAGCTGCTGAAAAGGGAGATCTGATCAACATCCTGCTGCCAGACGAACTGCAGGGCGACGTTTATCGCAACGATATTAAGCAACACCTGAAGCCAGGCAATTTGCTGATGTGTTCTCACGGCTTCAACATCCACTTCGGTCAGGTTCAGCCTCCGAAGGGTGTCGATGCCGCACTTGTTGCACCAAAAGGCCCCGGCCACCTGGTTCGCAGCGAGTACGAAAAAGGCGGCGGTGTCCCGAGCCTGATCGCACTCAGCGAAGGTGCCTCGGAGACATCCCGCCAATTGGCTCTCGCCTATGCCAAGGGCATTGGTGGTACTCGTGGTGGTGTGATCGAAACAACGTTTGCTGAAGAAACCGAAACCGACCTCTTCGGCGAACAGGTTGTTCTCTGCGGCGGTGTCAGTGCTCTGGTCAAGGCTGGATTCGAAACTCTGGTCGAAGCCGGTTACCAGCCGGAAATGGCCTACTTCGAATGTATGCACGAACTGAAGTTGATCGTCGACCTGTTTTATCAGGGCGGTCTGAATTACATGCGTTACAGCGTTTCCAACACGGCTGAATACGGCGACTACACTCGCGGTAACCGCATTGTGACGGAACAGACCAAGGCCGAGATGAAGAAGATTCTGGAAGAAATCCAGAGCGGAAAATTCGCTCGCGACTGGTTGCTTGAAAACAAGGCCGGTCAGGCTTCGTTCCTCGCAACTCGCCGTCGCGAACGCAATCATCTGATTGAAACCGTCGGCAAGCAACTGCGCAAGATGATGAGCTGGATTTCCTCTAAGGAAGTTTGATTGCCCATCTGCTGCTGATCTTTTGAAGCCCGCCTGTTCATCCCGGTGAACAGACGGGCTTTTCTCCTTTTTACCGGTTTACCGGATGCGCGTTTCACATGGCAAAGAAGCAGGTCGACGTCTTTCCAACCAAACTGATTCGACAGCTTGGCAAAGCGACAGATGCTGCTCTGGCCGATGAGTATCAGATACCAATATGGCGAGTCCGCTCGGAACGAGTGCGTCGAGGTATCTCGAGAGCCCCATCAGGCAACTGGACTCCCCAGCAGATCGCTCTGCTTGGAAAAATGTCCGATAGTGAAGCCGCGCGACACGCAGGATGCACCACAACCGCAGCTTTCGTTAAACGTACTTCTCTGGGAATTGCCCCGTTCGGAAAGTCTCTGGAGGAAACTCGTTTTCAGTGGAAGGCTTCCCATCTGAAAAAATTGGGAAAGGTTTCTGATGCAACACTGGCTCAGGAACTGGGGATTTCCGCCAGCGTGGTGGCCAGCAAAAGATATTCATCAGGAATCACCTCTGGAATTTTTGAAGCGACGATTCGAAAGCCCTGGACCAAAACAGAGATCTCGATGCTGGGCAAAAAACCAGATACCGTCGTTGCAAAACTGACAGGAAGAGGACGCCGACATATTCGGGCCAAACGCGAATCTCTCGGAATCCCGGCCTTTCAAATTCAACGCTCCATCCCGTGGACGAAAACGATTCTCAAACAACTCGGCACAATGCCGGATGCGGAACTCGCAAAATCTCTTGGCGTCTCGCTGGGAACTGTCGCATTGCATCGTCGACGCCTGGGAATCAAACCTTTTGGACGTTCAGTAATTGACGATCGACGCTGATATTCTTCGGGCGGCAGAATTTTAGGCCGGAGGTTTCGCGGAATGTATCATTCCGATCGTTACCTCAATCGTGGCCGCGCACAGAATAAATGTTTTACCACAGTCAGAAGTTCTTCCGAGAACACTCATGAGTTTCATCGAAATCCAACCCGTTGATTCGCCGATCAGGGGCTCCATTCGCCCGCCGGGATCGAAAAGCATCACCAACCGCGCCATGATCCTGGCTGCGCTGGCTGATGGACCGACAACACTCACCGGAATGCTCGACAGCCAGGATACTCGCGTCATGGTGGAGAGTCTTCGGCGGCTTGGCTTCACGGTCGATCAGGATATTGCCGGATGCCGCTGCACCGTGAATGGCCTTGCGGGAAAAATCCCGGCCAAGCAGGCGGATCTCTGGCTCGAAAACAGCGGAACCAGTATTCGCTTCCTGACCTCTCTTTGCTCACTCGGAAGCGGACAATATCGGCTGGATGGTGTTGAACGTATGCGACAACGCCCCATTGGAGATCTTGTGCGAGCACTCCAGCCGCTGGGGGCCAATATTCGTTATGAAGTTCCCGACAGTGACTGTCCTCCAATTATCGTCGACGGTCTGCTCAGCTACTTCACCGGTGGATGGACTTCGATTCAGGGAAGTATCAGCAGTCAGTTTCTCAGCAGTCTGCTGATGACTGCCCCTGCGTGCCAGAAGGACGTTCACGTTCGCGTTGACGGCGAACTGGTTTCAAAGCCTTACGTCACCATGACTCTGCAAATGATGCAGGCCTTCGGTGCAGATGTGTTTTGGCCTGATGATCTGTCTGAATTCCACGTCAGTGCGAAACCATATAAGGCTGGCACTTACGATATCGAACCGGATGCGTCGGCAGCCAGCTACTTCTTCGGTGCTGCGGCCGTAACGGGCGGTGAGGTCACTGTCACGGGGCTCTCGCGCAATGCTTTGCAGGGAGATGTGGGCTTCGCCGGAGCTCTGGAACAAATGGGGTGCGAAGTAATCTGGGGCACTGATCGGATCACCGTAAAGGGGAAACCTCTGCATGGGATCGACATCGACATGAATGCAATCAGCGATACGGCACAGACGCTTTCTACCGTCGCTGTGTTCGCTGACAGCCCCACGACGATTCGCAACGTCGGCCATATGCGACACAAGGAAACCGATCGCATCGCAGCTGTCGTGACGGAACTCAAGCGAGCCGGCATCCGCGCGGAAGAACATGCTGATGGGCTCACAATTTTCCCCGGAATGCCTCAACCGGCCGAAATTCACACATATGATGATCATCGCATGGCAATGAGTTTTTCATTGCTGGGGCTGCGAGTTCCCGGCATAAAAATTCTGGACCCGGGCTGCACCGCCAAAACGTATCCCAACTACTTTCAGGACCTCCAGACTCTCTGCACGGGAGAGCATCTGGCAGGAACCAACTTATGAGCAATGGCGGATGGCCGGAAGGCAATCGATCGGGAGATCGAGGAAGACGACCTCAGTACGGGAACCGAGATCAATCAGGTCCACGACATCGACGTCCTCAACACGGCGCCAATCCGTGGGACAAATCCCAGAACTCTCGCAGCAGTGATGAGCCAAGTCTGGTTGTTCCGGAACCTTACATAAATGGTCGCCATCTGGCTTATGCGGTGTTGCAGGAGTACGACCGCTCGGATCGCTTCGTGCAGGATCTCTTTGCAGAGCTTGATCATCGTCATCAATTGTCATCACAGGATCGCGCGCTGGCGGTGGATGTTGCCTCCGGAGTTGTTCGCCGCAGCAGAACGCTGGATGTCCTTCTGGAATCCCGTATGACTCGCCCACGTCATAACGTGGAACCTGATCTTTGGCGTATTCTTCGAGTTGGGGCTTATCAACTGCTGTTTGCACGCACCCCGGAACATGCGGCCGTGGATTCGACGGTGGATCTGTGTCGAGATTTGAATCGAGCTCGCTGGACGGGTTTTGTGAACGGCGTGCTTCGCAATATTGGACGTCTTTTGGCCGACACGCCGTGCAATGGACCGTCAGCCACATCACTTCCGACAGTCAACGGGCTTTGGCGTTCACTTAACGAGTCCGTATTCGCAGATCCAGCAGTCGATCCTGCTCAGTATTATGCGGATGCGTTTTCATTACCGATTTTTCTGGCCAAACGCTGGGTCACAAGATTTGCCAGTCCGCCGACGAATACCGATTTGCTGGCGATCTGCTTCCAATCGATTAGTCCTCCATCGACGTCGCTGCGAGTCAACTCAATGAGATCGACTGCGTCGGACATACTGACTTTGCTCACGGAAGCCGGATGCAAGGCAAGCCTCGGACAAGTTGCCGGCAGCATTCATCTGGATCAGTCTGTTCGGCTTGAATCGCTGCCAGGTTATGCCGACGGACTGTGGAGCGTTCAGGATGAAGCCGCGATGTCAGCCTCACAACTGCTGAATCCGCAACCCGGTGAACAAATTCTTGACATGTGTGCGGCTCCCGGTGGCAAGACAACGCATCTTGCGGAACTCAGCGGGGATCAGGCTCACATCACGGCGTGTGATGTTGCAACGGGGCGACTTCAGCGAGTGCTCGACAATGCCGCGCGGTTGCAACTGCATTCGATCAATCCGCAACTGATCGGGAAAGATGGAAACAGTCTGCCTGACGGACCATTCGATGCAATTCTGGTCGATGTTCCATGTTCGAATACCGGTGTTCTGAATCGTCGTCCGGAAGCCCGCTGGCGGTGTGATGAAAGCTCCCTCCAGGAACTCGTGGTGCTTCAGACGCGACTCCTGCTGCAGGCCTGTGAGCGAGTTCGCTCCGGTGGTCGCGTGGTCTATTCAACCTGCAGCCTTGAACCAGAAGAGAATCGTGGTGTCGTGGACGCAGTGCTGTCAGCCATGCGCGAGTTTCGTCTGGACCGCGAATGCCTGCATCTCCCGGGCCTGCCTGCTGACGGCGCTTATCAGGCCCTGCTGAAGCGAAGTTAGGGGAACGGAAAGAGGTTTGATCAGTGGCGCGTTGACCACGGAGCCGGAAGCGACGGCTTTCTGGTGCCGTCGCTTCCGACTCCACAGTAAAAATTAGTGCAATAGCCTGCCAACGCGTTTCACTTGACGTTTCGACAATGTCAGATTTTTGCGAACATGGTAGTACCCAGCCTGTATCCACTGTGAGCCAATATCGAATCGAAAACAATGTTCATCCAAATCTCGCTGATCGCCATTGCAGCTCTGTTGACAGTTACCGTCGCAGTTCTGATCTATCGTGCCGCACGATGCGATGCGGGATGGCGTGCCTGGATCTGCTACCAGGTGGCGATGATTTACAATTTCGTGCTGCCTCGTTGCACATCAACGAATGAGTGTACTTTTCCGGAATACGGGCCAGCCATCATCGTGGCGAATCACACTAGCCCAGCCGACCCTGTTCTACTCTGGATGCGGCATTTTTCTCAGTTCAAAAAGCCACGCCTGCGCGTGATCGGCTACATGATGGCCAAAGAGTATTACACTCGCGGCGGACTGCTCACATGGATCTGCAAGGCCATGGAATGTATCCCGGTTGAACGAAACGGACAGGACATGGCGCCGATCAAGGAAGCTCTCCGCCGACTTCAGGCTGGGCACTTGCTGGGCTTGTTTCCTGAGGGTGGCATCAATATAGAATCGCCCAATGAGCAACTGCGAGCCGGAGGCGTTGGAGTTGCATGGCTAGCACTGCGTTCCAAAGCACCGGTTATTCCCGTGTTTATCTCTGACGCACCTCGATCCGAATCGATGGTCCGCGTTTTCTTTCAACGCACTCAGTCAAGACTGACCTATGGACATCCCGTCGATCTGTCTCCATGGCAGAAGGATAAACCCAGTCACACAGACCTGATCGAAGCCACCGACAAAATCATGCAGAGCATCGCCAGTCTCGGCGGTCTTCAGATTACTCCATCGCTTACTCGCGCGACTCGTCAAGCGAAGGCAGGCCCGGAGCAGGATTAGTCGCACCTGCGTCCTATATCTTCGGCCGAGTGCTGTTGACGATACTCTGAAATCCTGAACAAGGGCTCTTCAGACGGAAAGAGCAACGGCTCAACCAGACACTATCGAACAAAAGCCATGTAGTAAAACAACAGGCCCGTCACGGACGTCAGCGTAATGTCGATTGTCGAGGCCCAGCCAAGGAGCGAGTGAACTCGACTGTGTGGACCGGGCTGAGGATTCTTGCCAAATCGTTTCAGAGCCAGAACAATGGTAGCGACCCACAGAACAGGAGTCGTGATCGCGAACACCAGATGCACTAACAGCCACGGTCGGACCGCAGAGATTTTTGCGGCGAATTCGGCATCGGGCAACTTCTGCTGAGCGACAATGTTTTCCCAGCCACCGTGTACCAATTGCACGTCGACTTCAAAGGCCGTAACCGCCACCAGAAGGACCAACCCGAGCGTGAGCTGAAGCTTCATGTGCCCGGCATAGTTTCTACGAAACTTCACCAGCCAAAGACTGAACAGCAGCAGAGGCACGATCAGCACGAGCGCACAAACGACGAAGTCCAGCATGAAGGTCGTGGGGTAACCCAGAAAACCAGTGCGAAACATTTTTCAACCTGCCGGATGTTCTGCAAAACGAAACAAAACCGCCCGACCCTCAACGGGCCGGGCGCTAAATCGATCTGACCTGACCAGAAGAAATCCCCTCAAAGGGATCAAGTCCAGCCTTCACTTTCTGAAGAGGCCTTCAGGCTACTTCTTCAGCAGTTCAAGCACTGCAGCCTGAATGCCATCAGTATCAATCCCCTGATGCCCCATCTGCTGCCACAAGCCACCCGAGCCTTCACGATGCGTCCCAATGTTGTTGTAACGGCCCTTGAAGCCTTGCTTCAAAAGTTCTGTGCCAAACCGCGAACCCAATCCAGTATTAACGTTGAATGATTCGGCCACCAGCACCATCGGAGATGCAGCCAGTTTCGCCATCATGGCTTCATCGTAAACATTCAATGTGGCTTTATTGATCAAGCCGACATGCACCCCCTGAGCCTTCAGCTTGATCACGGCATCAAGCGCTCGATAAACGGTTTCGCCGAATGCCACAATGTAACCATCGGTGCCTTCACGAATCACTTCATCTCGCCCCGTGACGAACTTGTAGTCGTCGCCATAAATCCGAGCACCATTTTCGTCGAGCAGGTCAGGAACACCCGATCGTGTCGAGAAAATAAATCGTAGTCCGGCATCTCCGAAGATCTTCTTCATGCATGCCTTGAACTGATGCTGGTCAGCCGGGAAGTAAAGTCGTGTTGTGTCGCGACCTTCATCCGGCAATCCATTCGCGGCGTACATGTTGTTGAGACCGAAGTGGCAGGTGTTGTCTGCCATATCATCACAACCAGCATGCGAAAAATGAGCAAGAACGTTCGACTGGTTCAGTCGAGCCATCGTGATTTCAGAAACGACCATTTCCAGAAACGCAGAGAACGTTGCAAATACACCCTGCTTGCCGGACTCATAGCCAAAACCCGCCGCTGCAGAGTAGTTACCACGCTCCATAATGCCGCCGCGAACGAAAACTTCCGGATGCGACGCTCGAACGTGATTCAGACCGCAGGAACCTTCCAGGTCACTGTCGAACACCCGAACGCTGGCGATCCGCTGAGCCTCGGACATACTGCCCAGAATCTCGTTGAGGATCTTACCGAACAGGTCACGATTCTTGCCAACACTCTTGGTGCAACTGCCTTCGTAGGTCGGCCCTGATGGACCTTTCTTGACGTTGTTCAGATAATCAACAGCAGCCGTGCGTCCTTTGGCTGTCAGATATTCTTTTGCGACGGAGACTTTGATCACGTCATGACCATGAGCACTGCCTTCGAGACCTTTAATGCCGACGCACATTTTGCGGCGATTAATCAATGCAATTGGGCCGTCCGTGGTCACAGCGGCACACATGCGAGCGTAAAGTGCGTCCAGATCCTCGCCATCACCGATGTCGATCTTCAGTCCATGTCCCTCCAGAGTACGGGACACATCAAAGCCCTTCAGATAATCTGAAGGATGACCGGCGATCGTGACGTCATTGTCGTCAATGAGCAGCTTGACGTTCAACTTCTGAGCAACAGCCAGACGAGCGGCTTCTGCGTCATTGCCTTCCATCTGAGATCCATCGGAGCCCAGCATGAAGACAACCTGCCCTGGATTCGCAATGGCCACACCATTGACGAATGGCCACATATGTCCAAGGCGGCCCGAGGAGAATTTGACTCCCGGAGTAAATCCGCGTTCGGGATGTCCCGGCAAATGGGACAGGTATTCGCGGTAGTGATAGAGCTTTTCGACTGGAAGATCGCCTTCCAGAGCTGCCATGAGATACTGAGTCGCTACGCGATGACCAGCTTCGTCGAAGAAGATCGGCAGTACAGAAGGCTTTCCGCCCGCTTCTGAAAACTTCATGAAGCTGTGCATGATGCAAACTTCAGGAACCGTGTCGAACGGTCCGCCGGTGTGTCCGCCAAGTCCCTTCGCATCTGCAATGGCCGTGAAGAAAACAATCGCATCACGACAGATATCGATGTTCTTCTTCAGAGTGTCCCGCTGTTCCGCAGTTAACTTCGGGCTCCTCGGATCAAGAGGCAGGGCTTTGTACTGGTCGAGCGGAATCGGGAACTCGGCAACCGCGGTCATCGTGATGATTCTCCATCATTAAAGTCGGACAGGAAAAAGGCGATCACACTATCCGGGAACCGGAAGTGAGAAAGCAGCAGGGGAAAACAGCCTGTTTTCCGTTCAGACCAGAACAGGTCATCTGCAGTTGACGGGGAAGTATGAAGCCACGGCAGGGAATTGCAATTCCAGAGTGTTCCCACCCGCATTCCGGCCTGCTTTTCTCATTTGGACAGCAGCAATTACCGTCGCCGCCAAAGGGCACGGTAGATGGGAAGACCCAGCTTCCGCTTTTTCCGTTCAAAACTTGTGTGGTAATCCATGTCGTGGTCTGCATCACGCTCGGGCGGAGGAGGGCAGATTTCAAAATCACCATGACCATCCATCAGCCCGCGGACCATTTCAAAATAGTCGGCCACGTCAGTCCAATGGTGCACAAACCCGCCCGGCTTCAGGATTCGAGCCAACAAGTGCGTAAACTCGAAGTTAAAAATACGTCGTTTGCGATGTCGCTTCTTCCACCATGGATCCGGAAAGTAAACATGTGCGGCCTGAACGGTGCCCGGTTCGATCATGCTTGCGAGCACAGATGTGCCATCTCCACCGATGACTCGGGCATTGGGGAGGTTCTGCTTCATCAGTCGAGTCGCCGTGCGTCGACCTTCTCGGTAATCAATTTCCAGGCCGACAAAATTTGTGTCGGGAGTCGTCACGGCGGCATTGAACAGGAACAGCCCGCGACCGCAGCCAATATCCAGTTCTACCGGCAAATCGTTGCCAAAGAACTCATTCCAGCGCAGGTGAGGACCGATTTCGGGCACCGTCTGAAACCACGGTTTGATCGGTTTGATAGGCGCAGTTTGCATGAGTGATCTTTGATGAGGCCGCTTTGTTCAGTATCCCTGGAAGCTCTTTGGCCGGCTCTATTTCCCTAACCAGCTTTGTTAACAGTCACGCCAAGCATCTGACCTTCAAACATCAGTTCACCATCGACAAAACCCTGAAAGTTGAACTGCGCCAGACGACGAGCCATCACTCGGGTAACCTTGGCGATCATATCCAGCCGTGAACCCGGATAAATCGGCTTGCGAAAGCGGACTTCATCCATCCCACCGAAACCCAGATAATCGCCGCCAATCAGATCATACTTCCGTGCATAGAAGCCTCCAAGCTGCGCGGCAGCTTCGCACTGAACAACGCCCGGCATCAACGGATACCCAGGCATGTGGCCGCGAGACCAGAACTCGGAATCTGACACTTGCTTGTAGCCAACAATCAGGTGCTGAGACTGATCGACATGGACGATGGCAGTCAACTGCTCCATCTCAAATCGCTGAGGATTTACGGCCCGAATGCCTTCGATCGTAAACAGAGGCTTGCTGAAATCCAGCGCCTTCAAATCACAAATGGGTTCCGAAGCCATCGACTCAATACTCCAACACTCAATAACTCAAAATGAACCTTGGAACACGACAAAGTAAGGCGTTCCTCTGACCGTCTGAACGGTTCCGTCGCAAAGTTCGCGAATTGCAATAGGAACGAGCCGCTCTCGCAAGGCACTCAGGGATTTACGGTCGACATTTTTCAACTTCTGTGCGGATTCTGTGCTGAATGTCGCACCCTGAGACAGCCTGATCCAGGCTGTGCTCCAGAAATCCACTTTCGCCCCCGGAATTCTGCCGTGGCACACTTGTTGCCATTTCCTGCACATGCTGCGTTGATCCTGATCGGGAACTGACTTGGTTCCCACACGCAGCCTCGATTTGTTCAACCATTGCCTTCGAAAGCCTCCCTATGCGGAAGAATGACCCTGTTTCTCACGTCATGACGAAAGACGTTATCACATTGGATCTGAATGACCCGATCTCCAAGGCCCGGCGATTCTTCGAGGATTCCGGAATTCACCACCTGCCTGTTCTGAGCGGTGGCGAACTTGTCGGCCTGCTGACCTGGACCGATTTCCTGCGAATCAGCTTCGGAGAATTTGGCAACCAGGACGTTCGCAGCCTCGACGCTATGCTGGATCACACCTACCGCCTCAAGGACGTCATGAAGGCTAATCCTGTGACGCTTCCTACGTCCAGCACAGTGCGTGACGCCGCACAACTGCTGAGCACGCAGGGGTTCCACTCAGTGCCAATCGTCGAGGGCAAGAAATTGGCCGGTCTGGTCACGTCGACAGACCTGATCCGCTACCTCATCGAACAGTATTGAGCCAAAGTCAGTCCAAAGAACCCGGATTCCTGAGATCGTGGTCTAAAAAGGCTCCGAAATCAGGTTTCCGGTTCACAATTTCGCTCTCCTTTGTTAAACCTCTTGTCTCACGCATTCCACGCAGTTTCAGAGAATGCGAATCCTGAGGCAAGGACGTTGGGGATATGGAATCAGCACTCATCTTGTTCTTCATGGGCGTTATGGCCCTGATGCTGCTGGGGATGCTGTACGGTGAACGCCTCAGCATGCTGGCGATTTTTGACGGCGACTGGCTCGGGCCAATCGGTTCTGTCTTCGAAAGGCTCTGGAGCGGACTTGTCCAGGGTTTCGACGAGTCGCTTGAATTTGTGCTGGCCCACCTTTCATGGGTTGTCGCAGCCGCCTCAGGAACAGCCGGCCTGGTGATCATCGCTTTCCTCATGGGTGGCGGTCTGGCCTCTGATGCAGCCGCTTACCATCGCGATACGTTAACGCCCCTGCGTTCTGGCGGCGTGATCGACAAAGTCACGGCCGTGGCTGCGCGAGCATCACAGGCTCCGATCATCCTTGCGAAAGAAGATCGCGATGACTCCCAGCTGGTGTCGCAGATCAGAACAGCCGACTACATCGTGTTCGGTCGCCCTGAGTACACTCCAATTCGCCCGCGTCCTCGACGTCCCATCGACGGCTCGATCAACTATCCGCCGAGTTCGATTACAGACATCCCAATGCTCGACGTCACGTTTCGTCGTCTGGGCAGTTCCGTGATTCGTTCTGAAATGAATCCCGACATGGTGACTCGAGGTCGCCTGGTTGACTCATTGCCGGACACCTATTTCATCGACCGCATCGTGCGCAGATTGCGACAGGATAACTGGCGTGAAGCTCTTGGCTTGCCCGGAGATGATCTCGGACTGCCTCAGGATAGTCTGCCTGAGTCACCTTTGGCTGACGTCGAGGATCTTGAATCCCGCGTCAAAGTCACACCGGGAGCGTATGTCTCGACGCATGATCTGCGAGTTGAAAAAAGCGTTCCTGAAGAAACAGCGTCAGGTGACGTCACGATTCAGGTTTCCCTGTCGAACCTGGGGGATAAGACAATCGACGGACTGCTCGTTCGCGAAATCCTGCCATTTGATACGGTTGTTCGCGGAGCAAGTCCGAACGCAGTCTTTCGCGACGATACTCTGACGTGGCTCGTCGATGATTTACGTCCGGCTGAAGAATACGTCCTGCGGTTCACGGTCGTGGCTCCAACGGGCTTCAGTGTGAGTGGTGGACGTCGTTCGCTGTTCGAATCGCTGACCGAAGTCTCAGCCGCAACGGCCGTGGCAGCGCGAACTCGGGTGACCGACGAGAGCCCGGTTGTCGATCCATTTCCGTCCGAGCGACGGCGTCCAGCACCGACGCCGGCACCACTTCCACGAAGAGAAACCACACCGCGACGAGAACTGGCAGGTACACCAACGTTGCGTCTGTCAATTCAGGACCAGCAGGAGATCGCTCAAGTTGGCGAATGGACGCAAGTGATGTTTTCCCTGACCAACAGTGGAACAGCGGACGCAGATGCCGTTCGACTGCGACTTATTCTGGATGAATCTCTGGATCAGCCAGATCTGTTGCGTCTTCCGGTTGAAGATCGCGTTGTTTTCGTTGACGTGGATAAGGTCGCTGTCGGGCAAACTCGTCGCTTCCGACTGGAAGTGCGTCCGAACTCCAGCGGAGAAACGCTGTCAACCGCCGAAGTCCTTCTTGAGGGAAGTCGAGTCGATCGACGCACATTTCGGCTCGTTGCTCGTGACGTCGACGAGTCTCGCCCGCGTCCTGAAAATGTTATCCGTTGAATGAGGACGCGGCCTCCCGTTGCTCCGGCAGCACCAGCGATGAAGCCCAAGCCTGCAGTCCCGCAGTCTATAGCCCCGCCCGTATCCGTTTCTGAGGTTCAGAATCCGCAGACTCTGCAGACCAAAGCGAAGCGAACTGAAACGCAGCCGCGTCGCGTCACAGCTCCGACGCGTTCAACATGGCCAGTCCGTGAAGTGGAAGACTGTCTACAAAGGTGGCATCT
>CANHVD010000072.1 GCA_947463775.1 Planctomycetaceae bacterium
GCTGTTCTCACAAACTTCGACGGTTCGATTTTGGAGCAGGCTGGACGAAGCGGAACGGCTGCAACTTGTGGCCGAGCTGGAATCTGTAGACCTCAAGCAGCTTCAGGACATTTGGCAGAACAGCCAAAAGAAGTCGACCGAAGGGCTTTCCACAGCGGAACGAATTCGAAAAGCTGCGGCGCCGAAGACCGTCATTCGTCAGGCGAAATCATCCGCAGACGTTGCAAACTGGCAAGCCGCAGCGGCGATTGGTGAGGCAGAGCTTCGCGATGGCAAGGTGGCGGTTGTCACGGTCGCAGGTGGTCAGGGAACTCGACTGGGGTTCGATCATCCGAAAGGCCTGTTTCCGATCGGACCCATTTCAGACCGCACCTTGTTTCAGATCTTTGCTGAACAGATTCAGGCGCGTCGCAAGCGATATGGGGCCAGTCTGCTGTGGCTGATTATGACCAGCGATGCCACACATACAGAGACTGTCGACTTCTTTGAGTCGAAGCAGTATTTCGGACTCCCGAAAGATTCAGTGGCATTTTTCATGCAGGGTAGTCTTCCGGCCCTTGATGCTGCGACTGGCGAAATTCTGCTCAGTGGACCCAGCAGTCTGGCACTGTCTCCGGATGGTCACGGCGGTCTCATCATGGCCCTACGGAATTCCGGGTTGCTGGACCGAATGACTCAGGAAGGCGTTGAGCACGTCTTCTATCATCAGGTCGACAATCCCACGGTCATCATCGCAGACCCGGCGTTGATTGGATTTCATTGGCAGCAGAAGTCGATGCTGACGACAAACGTGGTTTGCAAGACAAGTCCGACCGAGCGAATGGGCGCGCTTGTGGATGTTGATGGTAAGACCGAAATCATTGAGTACAGCGAACTGACCCCGGAACAAGCCGCGTCGAATGATGCCAGTGGACAGTGGATTTTCTGGGCTGGCAACACGGCAATCCATGTGTTCGACCGCAAGTTCCTGCAACGACTGGCGGAAGATGGTTGCCGACTGCCGCTGCATATTGCTCGTAAGAACGTCCCTTACCTCGATGCGAGTGGTCAGTTAATGCAGCCGTCGGATGCATCCAATCCGAACGCCATCAAGCTGGAGCGATTTATCTTTGATGCCTTGCCACTTGCGGAACGGACCTTGATTGTCGAGGGCAACCGTGATCGAGAGTTCAATCCGGTTAAGAACAAAAGCGGAGCTGACTCCGCCGAGACAGCAAGTGCGGCGTTAAATCGGATCGCAACGGAATGGCTGAAAGAGTCAGGGCATTCACTGCCAGCAGGCCACGCGATCGAAATCAGTCCCCTGCAGGCTTTGGATGCTGCCGAGTTGAAGCAGAAACTGGCAGAGGGGACGGTTTTGATTTCCGATATCTTAGTCGCGCCCAGGTAACCTCGGGCCATTGTGCATTATTGTGACAGGATTACAAATCGTGATGTTGACATTTTAACAGGGGGGGGGGTATACTGGTGTCGCCCACGCCTCTGCGGGCTATTTGAACTAAACTAAGGTTTTGCTTTGAAAGAAGGTCCGAGCATGAAACTCATCCGCATTGCCTCATGTTTGATAATGATCTTTTCAGCCTGCGTTTGGAACTGCGAAGCGTCCCGTGTTCAGCAAAACAGAACTCTGAGTTCCGCCGAATGTCGCAGCATCTTCGGAAGCGAACGCGGAGAATGTGTTCTCGACTGGAACTGCGAAGCCTACGACACCTGTGCAGCTGGAAATCTATGTTTGGACTGCGATTATCACCTCGAAGAAACGCACATTCACAATGGGGAGACTTGCGGCGCCAATGCGGAACGCGAGTGTTCTGCCTTCTTAAATGCCAAATGTTTGAGTCGCATCCCTTGCAAGCTGGGTGAGAACTTTACTTGTGTTCCAATGAACGTACCGGTTCAGTTCATTTACGGCAACCATGCATGCGAGTCTGTGCCAGTAGAATGAGAAATCTGTACGTCCCATAATGGTTTTAGTTCGCACCTGCAATGGACGTGGCCGGTTTTAGAAATCGTTGAGGGGCAGGGCACAACTCTGTGCATAGCCCGGCTGTGGGATTCGCATGGTTTTAATGGTGGATCCAGTATTGTGTTGCCGCGCCGGCCTAGGCTTGAATTGCCGTTTCCGAATGGCCGATTGGAGGCCCCATGTTTGACAAGATTCTGTTGTTCTCATCCCTCTTTTTCTTCAACGAACAAGTGAGAAAGGTTGAGGCTCCCGCGTTGATCGCAGCTTGTCGATCTGCGATGGAGCAAACGGAATCTCTGTTGTCAGATGGAGAAATGACATACAGCGAAGAGATTCATTTCATGCCTTCGGTGCAACGTGAGAAAATGAGCGGTCGCATTGCGTGGGATACGGGTTTCCGATATGCCGAAATCAAGTGTCATCATGAGCATGACGGAAGAGTAACGGATGAAGACGTCAAAGTTGTGAAGATCAAGGAAGGGGCGTTGTCGATCGTCAGCATGCATCTCAAAGACGAAGATCGGACCATCACGTTGGCAAGTCACTGGGCTGAAGGTAGCCGTGCGAAGATCTATGATCTGTACTTAAGAGAATTGCCGGCTCTGTGGTTCGACGAGAGTTTGAAGAATTCCGGTAAACATGTCGACTATTTTCAGGACCGCGCAGTATCACCGAATGGGCGAGTCACTTACGATCGGACGATTGAACTTCGAGGTGACGAGATTGAATGTCGTATTGCATTCGGCACTGCCACTAAAATCCGAATGCTGTTTGCATTGAACGCTGGCGGAAACCTGATCTTGCGAGAATGTGAAGAGCCCGCCAATCGTTATTACCCAAATGGCGAACATAGCCGGATCACTTACGAATGGGAGAAAGACGAAAGTGGTCGGTGGTACCCAAAACGGACCATAAAGGAAGTTGGCAGCGGGCTTAGGGACGGGAGATTGGCAAGTGTGGCGATGAGGCACTCAATTACAGTGACGGCCATGTCTAAGAGGAAGATGGAGATTCCTCGTACAGTGAAACTAACCACGCTTGGTGAGATCCCAGAAGGAACAATGGTTTCGGAAACTCGTACTGGGGGGGCAAGAGAGAGTTATGTTTTTCGTGCGAACAATGGCGAGGGAATTGAAGAGACGCTGAAACGGCAGGCGAGCGATCTCCAAAAAAAGGGCTTGGGGGCGAAAGCCGACCCTACCAAGAAATGAGTTTCGGTTTCTTCAGGGTGTCGATGGTCATGGCAATTCAAATAATCGCTCTCACACTTCTTGCTGTGTCATTAACTTCTGATTTGACTGGCCGATCCAGTACAGATTGCGGTGCGAATTGTCTTTTTGTCGCGATGTACTCGATTGACCAGAGTAAAGTACCTCCGCTTTCAGTTGTCATTCAGAAGCTTTCACCGGGCCTTCAGGGGAACAATCTGGATCAGCTTCGCCAATTGGCAGACGAACAGCAGTTTCCCTGTTTGGCTGTCAGGACAGATTTAGAAACGCTGGAGAGTCGGGAGCGTCCGTTCGCCTGCATCGCCCATATGAAACGTGGGCACTATGTCATCATTCAGGATCTTGATAAGGCGATGATCACCGTTGTTGATCCGCCTCGGTCCTACAGTGTAGCTCGCGATGCATTTGCTGCAGACTGGTCTGGGAATTGTTTGCTGATAGCGGCGACCGCTTTGGAGTCAGAGGCGGGCGTCACTCGGCGAACCGCTATCCGCAGGACGTTACGGCGGGGAGCCTTTGTCGTGGCATTTATCGCGGCGCTAACGGTTTGTACGATGGTTGTCAGGCGAATGTACGCATCTCGCAGGAGTTTGATCAATGCAGCAACGAATCCGTGAACATGGAATTGTTTGGACGTTGATCCTGTTGGCAGTTGGATGCGGTAGCACACCTCCTGTTGACCCAGCAAGCGATACGCAGCAGACGGCGAAAAATGAACCGTCGAAGTCGTCAGCCCAATTGACATTAACTCCTGCAGATGTTGATCTGGGGAAATTGATCCTGCGGCAACCGCCAGTTGAGAGTGTCGTCGTCGTCCGCAACAACTCTTCAGAGACAATTCGACTAGCGGAACCGATCCCCGATTGCCGATGCTCGGAGGCGAAGCTGGACAAAGATGAACTTGCCCCTGAAGAAGAAACCAAGCTGACAATCATCGTGTCGGCGAAGTCTCCGGGAGAGCAGAACGCATCAGTGACACTGATGTCTGAATCGGGCAGTTATCTTGCAAAGTGTCGACTTCGTTGGCACGCAGGCACGAAGTTATTGATTACACCAGACCGCCTCAATCTGGGTTCCGTGTTTGAGGGGCATTCGGAGAAACGGGAGATTGGTGTAACAGGAAACGAAGGCATTCTGGCAGTTCCCTGGGCTCCGACCCTGATTACCAGTGTCGATGCCTTTCCTCCAGAGGAAATCAAGATCGAAAGACTGGACGATGGCCAACTCATCAGACTTGTAGTCACTTTGACGCCGACGGTTGGTGGGTCGACAACTCAGGGAGCGATTGTAATTCACGGCGTCCCGCCAATTGGGGACATCCCAATTCCCATTGATTGGGATCGCAGGCAACAGATTTCATTGGAACCCAGAGCCGTTTTTTTGGGATTGGTTGAGCCCCGCGCCGAATGGAGTGCAAAGGTTGTTGTTCGCAGTGTAGATTTGACACTCACCGGGGCCAGCATTTCCGAAGAAAAGCATACCGCAAATGTCGAGTCAATCCATCCAAATACGCTGATCATCACGTTGAAGGGTGTGGCTCCTCAGCAGGACGGCGCCTTCGCGAGCGAGGTTGCGTTAACACTAATGACTTCAGAGGGTGTTCGCCAAGTAGTTGTTGCGGTGACTGGGATTGCAAAAGGGGCGCCAGGAATCTAAGTATGACCTGCAGAAACCGAGTCCGGTGCCGGCACACCCGGAAAATGGAAGACGACCAGCTATCGGCGGACGTCTATCCTGCCGGGTTTGTATTCGAGATTTGAAGTCGGAGACGGCAATGTTGAAATTGGCTTTGGATGTCGAATCGCGAAACGTGAAACGTGACCTCAAGATTGGGTACTCTGGGAGCCAGATCGCTCATCCCAGATTCGTCGGGGGAGCTATTCAATTGCGGTTTGGATTCACCACGCTGGAATTGTTGACCACGATTTCCATTATCAGCGTGATTCTGAGCATCACCGTTCCGGCGGTAATGATGGCCAGAGAATCATCTCGAAGAACCAGTTGCTTGAACAATCTGCGGCAACTTGGAATAGCACTGCAGGGATTCGAGGCAACTCACCGATACCTTCCATTTGCAAGGGAGACGATCAGCAAATCAAACTCACGTGTATCCGTTCAGGGGCAACTCCTGCCTTATCTCGAACAGTCCGCTATCCTGCAAAAATTGGAGTCGACTAAGAAATGGTCTCCTGCGGATTTGGGACTGCAGCCTCCCGTGCCGGTGTTTCTCTGTCCATCGGACTCCAATGGGGCTGGGCTGAATTATCGGGTTTGCACTGGATCTTCGCCGATGATGTGGACTGGGGAGTCGGTAACAGCGAGTAATCCTCAAGGGAAACGACGCGGGGCTAATGGGGCATTTCCGTTTCATAGGATTGGCCGTGGCGAAACGATAGCGATGGTCAAAGATGGGCTTTCGAATACGATGGCAATGAGTGAGCGAGTGCGAGGAAATGGCAATATCGATGGCTTCAGGCCGGATACCGATATCTGGTTTTCAGGGGCGATGTGGCTGGACCCACTCTTATACGCATATGACTCAGATGCAGTCGCACGAATTTGCGAGTCCCTGAAATCTGATCCAAGTCCTTATTTCTCTCCCTATGCCGGGCAGTTCTACCTGGAAGATTCGTATGCAAACTCTGCATACAATCACGTTTTGCCGCCCAACAGTTTAATCGTCGATTGCTCAATGACCGAGATCAATCCCGACCGTGCTCTACGTCGAGATCCGCCGTTGATGTTCCCGAATGGTGCGATGAAAGCCAGTAGTCGGCATTCTGGTCGTGTAGTGAACGCCCTTTTTTTGGATGGTGCTGCTACCGTTGTTCATCACGACGTGGAGCTTTCCGTCTGGCGTGACTTTGCAACTCTGACATCAGAGTTGATCTCTGATTTTTAGTTCGCTGTTGTCGACTTACCGTTGGGGTTCGACGCATTTTTGTTTGCAGCAGAAGTCGATGCTGACGACAAACGTGGTCTGTAAGACGAGTCCGACCGAGCGAATGGGAGTGCTTGTTGATGTTGATGGCCACACGGAGATCATTGAGTACAGCGAACTGACTCCGGAACAAGCCGCGTCGAATGATGCCAGTGGACAGTGGATTTTCTGGGCCGGCAACACGGCAATCCATGTGTTCGACCGGAAGTTCCTGCAACGACTGGCGGAAGATGGATGCCGGCTGCCGCTGCATATTGCTCGTAAGAACGTCCCTTACCTCGATGCGAGTGGTCAGTTCATGCAGCCGTCGGATGCATCCAATCCGAACGCCATCAAGCTGGAACGATTCATCTTTGATGCATTGCCGCTTGCGGAGCGGACATTGATCGTCGAAGGTAATCGTGATCGGGAGTTCAATCCCGTCAAGAACAAGAGCGGAGCCGACTCCGCCGAGACAGCTCGCGCGGCGTTAAATCGGATCGCAACGGAATGGCTGAAAGAGTCCGGGCACTCACTGCCGGAAGGTCACGCGATTGAGATCAGCCCGCTGCAGGCATTGGATGCTGCCGAGTTCAAGCATAAACTGGCCAGCGGAAAGGTTCTGATCTCCGAGATTACCGTTCCTGCCTAACAGGCAAATTGGGCTTGATTGGTAGCAGAGTCGGCATCAATAAACAGAGAAATCTCGCTGTTTCTCTGGCCGCAGGTGCGTAGAATCGCCGCAGCTCTCAGATTGGCATTCCACCAGAAAACGGTCCATAATGCCGCTCTGATCTGCCGTAATTTCCTACGCTACGAAAGTTCCCTGTTGGGTGTGGTTTCGCTAGACTCCCTGGATGTGACTGGAATCAGTCCGAGCATTGCGGCGCGAATCCCGATTAGCAGCCCGTGCAGACCTTAAAAAGACTCCTGTTTTCGAAAGTTGGACCCATGGCAAAAGCACCAAAGAAACTTCCCTCAACGAAGGCCGCCAGCGAAGACCAGTTGATGCTGGACAATGCCGTCGGGCAGATTGAAAAAATGTTCGGCAAGGGTTCAATCATGAAGCTGAACCCTTCAGAAAATGCCGGCGGTTTTCCCGGGATCTCCACGGGTGCGCTGTCGATCGACCTCGCGCTGGGTGGACGCGGATTTCCTCGCGGCCGAATCATCGAGTTGTTCGGACCGGAATCCAGCGGTAAGACGACATTGGCACTGCATGCGATCGCCAATGCTCAGAAGGAAGGCGGCATTGCGGCCTTCGTCGACGCAGAACATGCTTTGGATCCACAGTGGGCGCGACGTCTGGGCGTAAACCTTGATGAGCTGCTCGTCAGCCAGCCATCGTACGGCGAAGAAGGTTTGCAGATCGCGGAAATGCTCGTCAAATCAAATTCGGTCGACATCATCGTCATCGACTCCGTGGCGGCATTGGTTCCCAAGGCGGAACTCGACGGAGAAATTGGAGACTCTCACGTGGGCCTTCAGGCACGAATGATGAGCCAGGCGATGCGAAAGCTGACCGGAGCAATCTCCAAAGCCAAGGCGACGGTCATCTTCATTAACCAGATTCGTGAGAAGATCGGCGTGATGTTCGGCAGCCCGGAGACGACTCCTGGTGGCCGTGCTTTGAAGTTCTTCAGCTCCTGCCGCGTCGATGTGCGACGTATCAATCAGTTGAAGGAAGGTGAAACGACGATTGGTATGCGGATGCGAGTGAAGATCGTCAAGAACAAGGTCGCACCGCCGTTCCGAGTGGCCGAAGTCGACATGTACAGCACGTGTGGGATCAGCTACGAGGCGGATCTGGTCGATCTGGCTGTCGAAAACAAGATCATTGATCGCAGCGGAAGCTGGTTCAATTACGGATCCGTAAAGCTTGGTCAGGGCCGCGACAGAGCTCGAGTGTACCTCGAAGAAAACCCTGCTGTTGTGGCAGAGATCCGCAAGAAGATCCAGGATCTGAAGCACATCACATCCGGAGTGGCTGTCGCTGAAGAAGAAGCGGCGGCCGCAGAAGCTGAGTAATCAGTTCGGATTCACACCCGGACGATTCATCGTCGAAAATCCCGTTGACGGAGCGACGGGATTTTTAAGGGCTCGTTGCTAAACCGAAGGGATTCAGACACATGTCGGAACCGGGAACTTTTCCGGTCACAGTTTGCGTGCCCCCCCCCCAGAATCCAGAATTCAGTAGGTGATTCTTTGGGGGTATTAATTCTTGCGGAACCGCGGTGATGTGACTGGGGTCACGGAACGAAGTACCTCGCTCTCAAATCGAGCCGGTAATTATTGCAGGCTCCACTGTCTCCGGTGAGCGGCAGACAAGTTACGTGGGAGATTGTTTACGGCCGGTTTTTTGCCCCGGCGTTCGATCGCAGCGACAGTGAGCTGTGGCAACTGCCGACGTTTACGCTAACGAACCACTCGTTGTTCATCAGAACATATTGCTCTGAAATTGCCCTGCTCCGGACCTTCTTCGGAGTGTCCTTACTCTTGATTCCAGCGGGGCAAGCATGAAGTCAGAACAGCAGCCCCTGTTGCTTATTCACAGGGAAACAGGGGCTTCGCTTGTGGTGAGAGGATTCCGTTCGAGACTGAATCGAGTCCGTTCAATCTCTTGATTTTGCTTTCAGGCCTTTAAAGTCTCTGGGTGAAACGCTTCGGGATTGTCTGTAATTCCAAACCCGAGTCGGATTGGTTTTAGTTTCAACCACAGGATTGGCATAATATCCTAAGGGGAGTGTCTCTCCGCCCGCAGTGGCGACGCCGTTCTGACGAGGGAGAATCTTGAGTGCCGAATTCAGACCAACAGTCGAATAGCTTCGACTCTCAATCGCCCACATATCTTGGATCAGAGGAACAGATTGCTGCCCGACTGACGGCCGGAGTCGACAATAACATCATCAGTCCAAAGCACGAGAACGTGTCCAGAAAAGAGGATCGAGAACCCCTCAGAACGATCGGCGAGTTTACGCTTGTTCGGGAGATTGGTCGTGGAGGAATGGGGGTTGTGTATGAAGCGACACAGGCCTCTCTCGATCGTCGAGTTGCGCTGAAGACGTTGCCTGTTTCCGGTCGCATGGATCAGAGACAGATTCAGCGATTCCAGAATGAAGCGCGCGCGGCTGCTCAGTTGCAGCATCCGAATATCGTTCCGGTGTTTTCCATCGGAACAGAGGCCGGCATTCATTACTACGCGATGCAACTGATTCCGGGGCATGACCTCGCGCATTTCATTCGTCAGGCAAAGACACTGCTGGAATCCCCACGAGCGCCCCGTTCTGGTGATACGCCGAAATTTGCTCTTGGTACCACGGCTCAGGTCTTTCAGCCGACTCCTGGAGTGCTGAGAACCGGCACGGACTCGGCGGTGGCTGAAGGATCAACACTCTCAGTGCCGCTGTCGGGATTCATCGACATGATGGCAGATCATAAGTCTTCCGTTGCTGATCGAAAGGCGTTCGAGTCGATTCTGCAGATTGGTATTCAGGCTGCGGAGGCCCTGCATTTTGCTCATCAGCTTGGAATTGTTCACCGAGACATTAAGCCCTCCAATTTGATGCTGGATAACGAGGGCAAACTCTGGGTCACTGACTTTGGTCTGGCTCAGATTCAGGGAGCCGGCGCGCTGACAATGACTGGGGAGGTCATTGGGACATTGCGGTATATGAGTCCCGAACAGCCCCTCGGACAACGAGTTCTGGTCGACCAGCGAACGGATGTTTATTCTCTGGGAGTCACGCTTTATGAATTGCTGACATTCAGAAAAGCGTTCGGTGGCGACACACCGAAAGAGATTATCCGACAGGTCTGTTTCGACGAGCCGGTCAGCATTCGACGTCTGAATCCTCGTGTTCCTGAGGATCTGGAGACGATCGTTTTGAAGGCAATGTCCAAAAATCCGGATGATCGATATCAGTCCGCTCAGGAGCTGGCCGACGACCTTGAGAGATTTCGTACAGACCAGCCCATCAGTGCGCGTCGTCCAACTCTGTTACAACAAGGCAGGCGATGGATCCGGCGACATGTGGCACTTGCGACTTCCGTTGCCGTGGGGATCGTGTTACTGCTGTTAACGTCTTTAACAGCGACAGGAATGATCTGGAATTCGCTGAATGCCGAAACGCAACAGCGACAGCGAGCAGAATCGCTCCTCGACAAGTCGGAAGGGCTGCGACTGATCGCTAATTCGGCGTTGGTGAAGGACGAAAACCCGGGCCTTGCATTATTGCTGGCCGTCAAAGGTGCCGAACTTAATCCCGGTGTTGATGCCAATACCGCATTGCTGAATGCGCTTGGCAGCAATTATGAATTGAAAGCGTTTTCGCCAAGAAAGGAAATTTCGGACACACTATGTGTCAGCCCCGACGGTACACGCGTTGTCACAACCGTTTCGAGATCTTATTTCGGGCGAGGAAACTATCCGGCCATCGAGTCAGACTTGATAACAGGAGAAGTCCTGCAGGAGTTCGATGATGGATGTGCGCTCACTTCATCGATGTACAGCCCGGACGGAAAGTTTCTGCTGATGACTTCCGCTCAGTTACACAAGCCGGGGCCGTCAGCGTCGACTGATAATGCCATAACGCAAACTCCGGAGTTAACTGGAACCGTAACGCTTTGGGACGCACAGGCCGGTTTGAAGAGAATGACATTCAATGATTCCTTACTTGATTTCGTAAATGAAACACAGTTCTCTCCCGATTCAAGTCGAGTTGTACTGCCCGGGAATGACCATACAGTGAAGGTTTATCTGACTGTCAATGGTCAGTTGGAACTCTCACTGAAAGGTCATACAAAGAAAGTTATTTCAACGGGCTTTTCGACAGATGGCAAGCGGCTGATCTCAGTCTCTGAGGACAGTACGATCGTCGTCTGGGATGCTGCATCAGGTAACGAACTGCAGAGACTGGTCATTGAAACAGATTTCAAGCGTGCCCCAACCGCTGCTCTAACTGCGGCGAACCAAATTTCGATCTCCACATCTGAGGGGACGGAGCTTGTTTCAATGGAGACCGGAAAACGAGTTAACCCACGACATTGGAGCGGTACAGCCTCGAAACTGAGTCGCGATGGCGAACTGATTACTGTTTATTCGAGATTGGGCAGACTGGTTTCTGTCTGGGACTGTCGTTCTCTTCGACAGATAACGGAGTTCTTGGCCCCGGAAGGGGTAATCTCGGTCGGCTGGAGTTCAGATGGAAAGTCACTGATGGTCGCAACTGCTTCCGGCGTCTTTATGCATCGGGTCGAAGATGGTGCTGTGACTGCGAAGTTGTTGGGGCATGCCGATCGTGTCCTGAACGCTGCAATTACGCCGGACGGTACACGAGTCGTCACGACTGCATATGACTCGACAGTCCGTGTCTGGAGTGTGGTCAACGGAGCTGAATTACAGACGTTGCTGAGAAATCCGGCCGCAAAAGTGCCATCGTCATGGTTTGTCAGCGCGGATTCAAGACATGTGGCTATCGCAGAAAAGCCCGTCTGGAGCAGCGAGGTTCTGAGTGGTGACGGTCTGACTCAATCCTCACCATTTTCTGGCCGGGCGTCCCGAGATTCCTTTGACTCGGATCGTCTGGTGACAATCAATGACCATGATTTGCAGGTTTGGGACAGTGTTTCATCCCGAAAGGTCGCATCATTACAGATTGAGACAGATACCATTCGTTCTGCCAGAACTATTCCTGAAACGGATATTGTGTTTGTCCTACTGCATTCCGGAAACGCAATGTTCTGGAATTTGAAGACGCACGAACGTCGCAATGTACGTGTCGATGCGGACCTTGTTTCTAATTTCGACGTTCATCCAGGTAACAGTAATGTCCTGCTGGCTATGAAAAGTGGGCACACCGTTGTGATCTCGGCGATTACCGGCGACATTGTTCAGACTCTGACTCATGATCATGCCGTGCTGGTCGCGAAGTTTAGTCCCTCAGGTTCACGGATTTTGACCATCGATTCCAAAGATACGACGCGCATCTGGGATGATGGCCAGCTTACTCCAGTGAAGACGTTAGTTCCCGGGAAGAATGGGAAATGTGATCGGGCGGTCTTTTCGGCAGATGAAAAGAATGTGGTCACTTGGAGTGAACTTGAGAGGGATCTTGTTCGCTGCTGGAACCTCGAAACAGGAGAGCTTGTTCGGGAATCCACCCCTGTCAAGTTCCCGGGGGTTGCGCTTCATGCGTCGGAGCCCGTTGCGGCCATCGCCTCCCCAGCGGAAGGGCTGGTTCTTTGGAATTGGCTGACCGGGGAACAGCGTCAGATCACTTCCTCTCCGGCACAATGGCCGAGTTTCCATGGAGATCGCTTGATTGCAATTGAGGCCGCTGCCAGATTTTCGGAGAGTACCGGCAGTGTCGTAGGATATGAAGGTCTGCCTGAGTTCGCTCGTTCAACAATTGTGATTAGGGATTTCAGAACGGGAGAAGTTTTTTCCCAGCGAAAACTTACGGCGGAGCCACGGAGCCTCAAGGTAAGCCAGACTTCCGGCAAGATGTTGTTGTCGACGAGAATCCATAACGTCGCGATAGTCCGCATGGGGGATCATCAGAGGATCTCCACCATTGGCAAACATTCGGGTCCGATCGCTTTCATATCGTTTGTGAGCGGCTCGGAGAAGGTTGTTTGCGCATCGATGGATGGCATCTGTACGCTATGGGATCTGTCAGGGCGATTGCTCTACAGGTTTGATGGGCATCAGCATCCTCTGGTTCATGCGGACATCAGTCCGGACGGTCTGAGACTCGCGACATTTGATACAAAAGGCAATGGAAACCTCTGGAACATCGAAGATGGAAGCCGGATTATGGAGTTGCCCGGACACGTGGGGCCTGTTCGTGCGTTACAGTTTTCGTCCTCAGGCAAATTTCTGGTTGCAGCCAGCTCTGGGGCGGGAGTTCGTATTTGGGATCTGATCGCACGCACGGAGAAAAACATAGGGATCGAAGGGGACGTGTTGCATGCCGCAATGTCACCTGATGAGGCACATCTCCTTGTGGTGACGGATCCGACGTCCGGAGACAAGAAGAATTCGAATGCAAAGCTGCTTGGTGCCGAGGCATTTCTCATCAATCGTCACTCCCTGAAGAAAACGCCTTTAATCTCAAGTGAAATGCCCCGTTCGGGAAAGTTCAGTCCAGATGGAACTCGAATCGCTGTTCTTTCAAACAAAGGAACCGTTCAGTTATTCGACTCGAAAAGTGGTAAGTCGGTTGAGTCGTTTAACCCAAATCGGCGACTGGTCTTCGAAATCGCTTTCAGCCCGGACGGACAATCCATGTTGGTGCGTCACGACGATGAATTATCGTTGTGGAATCTGCAGAGTTACGATGAACTCCTGCGAGTGCCAAACATGCGACACCAGGAATACCTTATTTCACTGCAGACTCTGCAGAACTGGAATCCGTTTTCTCCGGATGGCGATTGGATTATTTCTGCAACGGAGACAATAAAAAAATGGCCACGCAATCCGATGATCGAGGCGATCAAGCGAATTCCGCGGCCATTAACTGAGCAGGAGACAAAACGTTTCGCGGTCAATCTTCTGTCAAAGGTCGGCGTGCCATAACGTGACTAGCGGTGCTTCCGGCGTTCGCAGCACTGACAACAGATTGGTCGCTGAACAACACTGCTGCAACAGCGGCAGGCACCGCCATACAATGGGGAGTTTATTCTTTTGCAGACATATGCGCGGGCATTAGATAGTGCCTCACAGTAAGTCCTGCCAGATGATGTCTTTGAAAGGCGTCCACCTTTTCGTCCAGTGCACTCAACCTTAACGACCCATTCAGATGAGGCCGCCCGGCTCTGTAATGACTGAGTCGACTTATCAGGGCTGTGGCTTTTCGACAACGAGTCGTCTGATGTCGGATAACCGTCTCCGATATGCATTGGGTTCGGAGGATACCTGCCGTCGCAACAGCCGGCAAAGTGATTCTCGGCTTCAAGCCCAGCCGCTTCTTCCGCCTCTAGTTTGGTTTCACCGTACGCAGTTCCAGTCGTCGTAGTTTCTTTGCCATCAAGACCAATGCAGGTCACGAGCCAATCGCAGGCCCAAGGAGGCAATGCGACAGGCGGCGTTACCTTTGCGGCAGCAGGTGCCTCTTGAGCAACCGACATTGTGCTCTGAGACAGGAATACAAAGGCTGCCACGAGTAATGACAGCACAGACGAAACACTTGCACGATTCATTTGGAGTCCCTTTCTCTCAAGAATGTAACTGCCTCATAAGCCCACGCCCTGCTTTGCGCACCCTCTCTTCGCCCAGTGTGCAGACAGAATTATGTCCCCTCCTATACGAGCGAAAGGGGACCACGGATGAGATGGGGGGAAATGCGTGAGGGCGGGTTGCCTAGGGGCACTAGGAAGTCTGCATACGATAGCGTGTTTTTTATGCTCGTCTACAGGAGAATGGATAATTTGCTTAGTCGTTATGCATTACCAAAAATCTACTGCTGGAC
>CANHVD010000073.1 GCA_947463775.1 Planctomycetaceae bacterium
CATATGCCGGCCGAGCAGCTTGCGAAGCATCCGAATGCCGGTTGTCTCTTTATCGGTGCGACGTCTTTTGCATCCATCGGAGATCAGCCGGTTTTTCCGTGCCCGTAGTTTCACATAAAAAACATTCAACAAGCATTCATCGATAGAGGACAGATCCATGCGACTTGATGGACACGAGGAAAGTAAAAACGTCATTGACAGTCGAGGTCGTCGCGGACCCGCCATGGCTGCCGGCGGTGGGGGAATATTGCTGGTTATCATGATGATCGTCATGAACCTCATGGGCGTTGACGAGAATAAGCAGAGGCTGGCCGTTGGTGCCGCCAAAGCCCTGCAGCAACGAGCTGCCCAGGCCCCTGCCGAGCCAGGTGAGGGGATCAATGATGAAGCCAAAGTCTTCATCGCTCGCATCCTGAAAAGCACCGAGAATGTCTGGACGAAGTTGTTCCGCGAGCAGGTTCAGGGCGGGGGTTATACACCTCCAAAACTGGAAATCTATACTGGAAGCGTGCGTACGGCCTGCGGCATGGGCAGTGCGGCCATGGGCCCGTTTTATTGCCCCGGCGATTCCAAGGTGTACATCGATCCGGTTTTCTTCGACGAACTGGCTCAGCGACACAAGGCGGCCGGAGACTTTGCACAGGCTTACGTGATTGCTCACGAGGTCGCTCATCATGTGCAGAACCTGACTGGCTATAGTGATCGCGTCAACGAAGTGCGGGCTCAGGGCGATGAAATAATGTCCAACCAGATGTCAGTGCGACTCGAGCTGCAGGCAGACTACCTGGCAGGCGTCTGGGCTCATTTTGCGGATAAGGACTACAACATTCTGGAGGCCGGCGACATCCAGGAAGGTATCAATGCGGCAAATCGCATTGGCGATGATACGCTGCAGAAGGAATCTCAGGGATATGTCAGGCCTGAACGCTTTACTCATGGAACATCAGCACAGCGAGCATACTGGTTCAAAAAAGGCCTTAAGACCGGCAGCTTTGAAGACTGCGATGAGCTGTTCCGGGTGGCTTATGAAAAGCTGTCTCCTTAGTTTGTTGTCTGTCGACAATCAAAAATCAAAAGTGCTCAGGTAGTGACCAGTCCCTAGGTGGCTTCCGACTTGAATCAAATGGAGACTGAGCCGGTGCGCCTGCATTCGCTGAAGCTCACCGGCTTCGCCCTACAGGAAAGCAATGGGATTTCCAGGGTGCGACAAGCGAACGTGAAGGCACACCATTTCAGGGATACCAGTTCGACCAGAATCCCGGCCACGACGGGGCGATCACGGGACAACGTCGGGCATTACAGTGTCGCGCAGTGCTGTTGATCTGCAGAGCCTTATCGAGGCAATGCCCAAACAGTGCATAGCTCGGTGGTCCCAGCGGCCGTCAGAGCGTTGCGAACACGACGTCCATGATCATGAATCTTCCCTGATCAATGGAGCTGAGATTGATCTGAGTTGCGCCAGCAGTGCTGCTTGACGTCGTCCTCGAGGTGCTTGTCGGAGTCTTCGTGCCGACGGTTTTGGTACCCTTGGCGGCCGATGAATTGTAATGGATCAGTTCGTCCGTTCGGGCATTTGGATCAACAACAGAAATTGTCCAAACGTAAACCTGCGCACCGCTACCCGGCTGGGATGTTCCACCAGGTTTCAACACTGCCGTGAATGTGGGCGAATTCCTGATCCACGCAGGAATCTGGCTGAGCGTTCCCTGTCCTGTAACAATCGTGGGCTTGTAATTGCCAAAGTTGATTCTGGTCAGTACGGCGCCTTCCGTGACGTTGAGAACTGGGTTCTTAGCGTCGTGGAGCAGAGAAATGTCGCGATAATAGGGAATACCGGGATCAGCCAAAAAGGTTCCTGAAAGCGGCGCTTTGGCCGTTACAGCCTTGCCATCCCAGCGATAAAAATCTCCCGCTGGTGTGATGTAGAACCAGCCACTTGATCCTCTCATCCAGCGTTCATCCTGACCACCAAAATTCCGGCGATCAGTACCTGAAAGAGTCAGGCCAAGTCTCTGATCCAGTTGATAAGCCTCCATCGCTCCTGACGAAGTTCGTGATGCACTTTGCACCCAGCCCTCGGGAACGACTTCACGGACCGTATACTTACCCGGCATCAGGTTATCAAAGCGATACCAGCCACGTTCGGCTTCCTGCTGAATCGCACCGTCCCCATTGCGATCGATATCCCGCGACGTCGCCGTGGCCACGACTTTCCCGGCCGAATTAACGAGTTCGAAAACGAAGCCATTCATCCACGGTTCCGACGACTTCTGAGAAGACCCCAGCAAAGTCTGTGGAGTATGCCAGACCTGCGGATCAAGCTGATCCACAACAGTCCCCGTCAGCGATTTGGCTTTACCGCTCCACTTGACCAGATTGCCGTTTGGACTCAAAAAGTACCACGCCGTGTTAACTGCGGACTGGTACCAGTACTCTTTTCCGCCAAAGTTATTGTACCGCGATTCACCACCCGCAAATTGCAGATTCAGGCCCAGTGTCGCTTCTGACTCACGAATCCCATTCGCATTCTTGTCGTGCCACTTTCGGCCTTCGACGATCCCCGGAATGATGGGTTCTTCATATGTGATCTCGAGAGTGGGTCGCAGTGCGGCATTAGCCGAGTTTCGGCTGACAAACGCTTTCATGTTCCCGGATGCTTCAGCCGACTTGATGAACCAGCCAAAATTCGAATTAGGGCTATCCAGCCAATCCTGAACATCGGCGACCAGATCACCGCCGGACCACTCATATGCCCCCAGTGCACTCGCTGCTACAGTCGCCGATGCGCTGGCGAAGTCACCACCGAGTTTCGCCCACGCTGTACCTCCAAACTGAGGAAACATCCACGTGGCATCAAGCCCATTGGTCACTGCACCTTCCATCTCCGTACCGGAAGCATCTGAAAAACCTTCGCCCCATAATCGCAGTGATCGATGCACTGCAACATTGGTTGAACCACCTGCTGTCTGCGCGAGATTCATCGTCAGCACGACGTCAAGAATTGTGGAGCCTTCCGGAATCCCGGCTGCGGCGACGTCGAACGCGATCAAACCTCGACGAGCTGCGGCGGCACCACCAGCCCCACCCGCCACGATAAACTGTCCCTGACCGTTCGCCTGATCACCTGTGGGCACGCTGTAGATTGTGTTGTCGCGACTGGCGGCCAATTGCACGACCACCGCGCTAAGCAAGCTGCGAACCTCCAGAGACTCCGCCGCACAACAGGCAGCCCACGCGCTGGGGCGTCGTCGAGTCGAATTTCTGGAAAATAGCTTTGCAAACATCTTCAGTTGTCGCCTTGCACCTGAAAAATCTTCACCAGAGCAATCAATCCGCCAATTGTCGGATCGTCCTGACTCTTTTCAAGTCTCATCCACCCCGCCACTTCGGAAAAGTGACCGGCCTCAACGTTCCCAAAACCGCCTCGTAACTCGACTCAGAAGCAGTTTTCCGTCTGTTTCGTCTCTCAATGCACGACGCAAAATGAAACGACTGGACGAATTTGCTACACAATTCCAACACAGAACCTGCAGAGCAATCTGCAACTTTACGAGATTTTCAGCCACTTACACCAACGGAAGAGCGGAAACCGTATCCCCCAGCCTCACAACACCTTCCGAGACGACCACCGCCGTGATTCCGCCATGGGCCAACATTGACGCATAACCGCCCGGCCCCAGGTTCTCTTCCATCCTGGAACACGGCGGACAATTGCCAGACCCTTCCAGCACCGCCGTCCCAATTTGAAACGTCTGATATTTCAATGCAGCAAGGTTGATGCCGGAAACCACAATATTTCGCCGCAGTAACGACGGGTCGATCTTTCCTCGCCCCAGAATCGCCTCCACAACCGGGATATGCTCAGCCTGAATCAACGTCACCTGCCGTTTCGACTTTCTCGTCGGGCGGCAATGATGATCGCCTTCCACGCCGCCCGTCACGATACGAACGGTGTCCTGCGCCTTAATCTCTGATCGTGGCCCCGACGAGATTCCAATCCAGTCGACTTTTCCCTGAAACGTATTCGTGGAGAGCAGTTCTTTGAGTATCTCCATGGTGACAGTCTTTCATCGTACTTGATAAAACCGGCCCAGCACCGCAGTCCAGCATGGTGCTCACCGAGCCATCTCTGAGCCGCACTGTCTTAACAGGAAACCACCTTCATGGCTTCGCGCCTTCGACGATCTTCTTCTGCAACAACAGGAAACTGACAAGATCTCGCAACTGCACTTCGTTCAATGTCTCGCCCACATTCGATGGCATCGGTGAATTCGCAGACGCCTTACGCTCTTCGATGATGTCCGTCTGCAGAATTGTTTCCTTTGCCTGGCTGTCGACGATGCTGATCCGATTGCCTTCCAGTTCCTTCAGCAATCCGCTGTAGGCTTTGCCTTCGTCGGTCACCACGGTCGTCGTGCGAAACGCCACGTCAACGTTTCGATTCGGGATCAACACATCTTCCAGAACCCGGTCCAGCCCGCGATTACCAATTCCGTCCAGATTCGGTCCGACTTGTTTGCCTTCACCGGCAATCTGATGGCAGATCTGACAATTCTTTTTGAACAACTCTTTGCCGTTTTGAATATCTCCTGCCGTTTGCTGAATGGCTTTTCGACGATTCGTCAGCAACTCTTCCACGATGCTGTCTTCCGTGGGGAGCTTCTCTGTGAGCACGACCACTCGCGATTTCAATTCCTCCGTGGCGATCGCGTTTAAACGCTGCTGAATCGCGGGCTTGAGCAGCAGTCGTGCGGACGCCTTGCCGGCCTCCATGAGTCTCAGCAGCTCTTCAGCGCCTGACAGATCTGCGGCCAGCGGTTGAGCAATCAGCAACTGCTCAGCGGCCGTCGACACCTGAAATGCGGCTTCCAGAGCCTTGCGAGCTTCCTCAGAGTTCTCCTGCACAATGGCATTCATCGCTGATTGGGCCAACGTGTCCGAAGCGGCAGCAATTGTCGGAACAATTGAGACGGCAGTCAGCAGTGAATTGGGACGCAGTTTCAGAAGCGAATTCGCCATGGCGACCAACGAAGTGCGAGACGCTCCACTCACTGTCGACAGTCGAACAATGGCCGGTCGCAGTTCCTGCAGTCCGAAATCTCCGATCAGTTCTGCGGCCGCGAGCTGTCGCTGTTGATCGTCGGATGGATTCAGTCGATCGTCCGAGAATCGCCCCACCGCAATCCAGGCATACGCCGACGCACTGTCGCCGTCGACAAGTTCCACGACAACCTTTCGTCCTCGCAGATCATCCGTTTTCCATTCGACCTTTTGGGCCACGTCATTCCGCAATGGAGACGCTTCCCGTAGCAACTCTTCCGACGCAGCATCGCGGAGCCGCACAAAATTGGCCTTCTTCAACGGCGCGTCCGGAATGCCATCATGCCCCGCAATATAAAACGACAGGCTGTCGCCGATCTCAATCGGTGCCGAACGATAAATCCCCGTCCGGCGTTCACCCTGCTCAAAGCTGCTGTACAACGCTGCTCCAGCTACGCCGTCGGCCGACATGCGAGACCGTGCAACGCCCCAGCAATTATTGTTATCAGACGCATCCGAGTGCGGCTGATAGTTCCAGCTCACTGCAGGCACGACGTCGAGTGCTGAAAGATCTTCGGGCGTTTTCATGTTCAGCAACTGCATCGCAACATCCATGGCCCAGGCTCGTACCGCAGCCGGTGGCTGTTGTCCTCGCTGAGCAAACCCCTGACGCATGGAATTCAACAAGCCGCGTTGCAACTCACGATCCCCGGAGAATCGCTCTCTCACTGCCACCACAACTCCCTCGGCTGCTTCCGGCGAAACATGAGCCGCCGCAAACTGTAAATACTCAGCCAGCCGCGTGGGCTGAGACACACCGAGAAACTGAATGTTGCCAGCCACGAACTCCGCCGCCGCTGGTGTTTTGACGGCGAGGCTAAGATCCGCCAAAACCATGCGATCCATGCCAACTTTCACATCCGCGGCGACTGTTCGGAACCAGTCTTCGTGCAGCAAATGATCCCGCAGCGCAATCCGGATCGAATGTCGCAAATGGACGTCAGCCAGATCGGTCGTGTGAAACATGCGAAGCAGCGGCGCGATGAGTTCCTGCGACTGTTGTCGAGAAGCCGCGGCTACCGCCGAGCGTCGCACCATCGCCGATAAGTCACCAAATCCTTTTTTCAGAAGCTGCGAGGCCGCTGTCTGATCGGCTTCCTGCAAAGTCACTTCTCGCAACGCGCGGAAAGCATGGACGCGGACAAGTTCATCATCGTCAGACGCCCCGGCGGAAATCGCTTCAATCACCGACGCATCTCGCAGCGCCAGTAGTCGCAGAGCGAAACGGCGTACTACAGAGTCGTTGTCATGAAGATGCTTTTTGAGTGTCGCAGTCGTCTCGGCTGACGGATCATCCGCGATCACATCGCGAGCCAGTCGCTTTTGCATTTCGGGAGCTGTCCTGATCACTTCAAGCAATTGCTCGGTGGTTAGACCTGTCAGGTCCTGTCCATAGCCTTTGTGAGCATTTGCCGCACCTTCGGTTCCTGCATAGCGAACTCGCCAAAGTCGTCCACGAAACCGATCGCGGCCCGGATGCTTCAGGTCAACTTCATAATGTCCGATGATTCGATTGTAAAAGTCCGCGACGTATAGCGCACCATCCGGACCAGCGACCAGATCCACCGGCCGAAACCAGGGATCACTGCTGCTGACCAGATCCGGTTGTTCGATTGCTCGAACGCTGGAACCTGTGCGCTTCAAGGTATTCTGATTCACTCGCGAAGTCATCACATTTCCATCAAACGTGCTGTTCGCATATTCGGCTGGAAATCGCAAATGTTCGCCCAATGCCAATGCGGCAATCGCCGTTGAGCCGTGCAGATGCTCCATAACATTCGGAACATATCCCAAACCGTCATGCGGGCGTCCGAAGCTGTCGTAGCAACCCTCTGGCAACAACAGCGTCACTGGCTTGGTGTGACAGTCGGCCGTGTAGATATCACCATATTGATCGATCGACATTCCGAACGGATTCACCTGGCCCTGAGTATACAGCTCAAGCCGAGAACCGTCGGGACGAAAGCGAAAGGTGTTCCCTGACGTGAGGACCACTTTATGGCCGTCCTTTCCGGCGACTTCTGAACGATTGTTGAATCCGTGGCAGGAATAAATCCAACCGTCATCGCCGCGCCGAAACGCATTGCACATGCCGTGAGTATCCCGAGTCGTATCGAATGGCCCATATAAGACTTCTCGCTTGTCGCAGCGGTCATCTCCGTCGGTATCTCGCAGGTACCAGATGTTTGGAATACTGAAACAGATCACCCCGTCACCGTAAGGAATCAGGCCGATTGGAATGTTCAATTCGTCGGCGAAGACCGTGACTTTATCCGCTTTTCCATCGCCGTCATGATCTTCCATGATGCGAATCGTGTCTCTGGGAGTTTGCTCCGGGGCTGCCGCAAACGGATACTCGAGCGAACTACTGACCCACAAGCGGCCTCGTTTGTCGAACGCCAGATTCATGGGCTTGGCAACGTCCGGCTCGGAAGCGACCAGCTCAACGGCGAATCCCTGCGGCACAGAAAACGTCGCCTGTTGCTCTGCAGGGCTAACGGGTTCGCTCGTGCGAACTCCCAGCGCAAACGGATCTTCTGCCTGTTGAGCAGAAACAGGTGAACACGACATCAGAAACAACGAGCACAGAATGGTCAGGAAAAGCATGGTCAGGAAAAGCTTGGGACGAAAAGGTCGGCGTAACCGCATTCCAAAAGACTCCGACAAAACAGACAGGCAGGCGTGGGAACCGCTCATCATAGCGAACGCCTTTTTTCGCAGCCACCAGGCAGCCGGTCCATGGAAAGCTGTCGAAGGCTCTCGATGCACAAGTGGTCGAGTTCCGGTTGAAATCCCAGAGCAGAGGATCTTCGTGACGGCGTCTAGCCTGAAGCAATGCGGCATTGGGTCAGTCAGGCTTGCCCTGTGGAAATGCGTGCAGTCGTTAAAAACTGAATTTCCGGGCGTTGCAGCATTTGACAATGCCCAAGCCAATCCGCAACATGCGGACGTGAGTCTTGGGGTAGCGGAAAAATGCCCCGGGATTGACTCCGATCTTTTGAGTTTGACGCCTACGGCTTGCTCCGAAACGGTGAGAACTCATCAAAATCCCCTTCACTGACGTTTGGTTACGGAATACCGCGTCAGTGATAGACAATCCCGTCATTTGCTCGCTGTCGCGAGACTCTGTCTTTCCAGTCTTCTCATCGATTTCTCCTTTGTCATCTGAAAGCACATCTGAATCTTCCGTTGCGCGCGTTCCACTCGTCGGCATTGTCGGCGGTGTGGGGGCTGGCAAAAGTTCGGTTGTGCGAAATGTGAAATCTCTGCAACTGCATTTCATTGATGCAGATCGCATTGGACACGATCAACTGACGGTGAAGAAAATCAAAGACCAGATTGTGAAGACGTTTGGAACTCAGGTTCTGGATTCTTCCGGAGACATTAGCCGGCCTAATCTGGCGGCTCAGGTTTTTGGTGATTCCTCTGAAAAACAAGAGAAGCGACAGCAACTGAACGCGATCGTGCATCCGGCCATTCGCTCGGAGATTCGTCGTCAAATCAATTCGGCCCCGCAGGATGCGGATGCCATTATTCTGGATGCTGCTCTGCTGCTGGAAGCGGGCTGGGCAGACGAATGTAACGCCGTCATTTTTATTGACACGTCTCTTGAGCAGCGGCGAAAACGAGTCGCTGAGACACGAGGCTGGTCGGCCGAAGAGCTTCAGCGGCGAGAGGCCTCGCAACTGAGTCTTGAGGAGAAACGGCGAAGATCTGATTTCTGCGTGGACAACTCCGGAGACATCTCCGTGGCTGCTCACCAGATGGAACAAGCTTTGATGAAGATCATTGCTGATGACGGTTCTTTGCACGGTACAAAATGAGGACTGGTTTTTGCGAGACGCATCGTTCAGGCCATAGCCTCAATTTTTGCCGCGTACGAAAAAGTTTCCCAACTCTGTATTTCTCTGATAATTCTTTGTTTTTTGATTCCCATCGTAGATCCTGATCCGTGAAATCTGAAGTTGTCGAACGGAATTCTCCGCAGGCCTCTGTCAGAGCTGTTCGACACTCCTCGACACCACGGCGACATGTTCAAACCTTACCGGCGTTTGAACTGTCACAAGATCTCTCCCTTCTTTGTTTTGCCGGTCCACCTTCCAAAACTGCCTGTCTGGAGGCCCGAAGCGGCCATGTCTTCTCGAACACCACGCCCTGACGAATCACGCCCCCCGGGAAATCCTCGCCTTCTTCGCCGTTCTGACTCGCCGCGATCTGACGAGAATTCAGTTGCCGACGAAGTCGAAAAACCGGTTTCCGAAACATTCGCTCCGCCGGAAGGCAATGAGATCAATATCGCTGAACTTCAGCGAATGTCGATGAAGGATCTTCTCGCGATCGCCGAGCAGGAAAAGCTGACTGAGTACCACGGGCTGAAAAAACAGGATCTGATTTTCAAGATCCTCAAAGAACGAACTCGGATGCACGGTCTGATGTTCGGCGAAGGCACGCTGGAGATTCTGCCGGACGGTTTCGGATTTCTCCGCAGTCCCGATTATCACTATCTGCCCTGCCCCGATGACATCTATGTCAGCCCCAGTCAGATTCGTCGTTTCGGTTTGCGTACTGGGGCCACGGTCGCCGGGCAGATTCGTCCGCCCAAGGAAAACGAACGCTACTTCGCGTTGCTGCGAGTCGCTGCGATCAATGGCGAAGACCCGAACCTGCTGACGAACAAAGTCTTCTTTGATGACCTGACCCCGCTGCATCCCGAACAGCGTCTGCGACTCGCCGACAACGCGGAATTCATGAGTACTCGCGTGGTTGATCTGATTGCACCGATCGGTCTTGGGCAGCGAGGTCTCATCGTGTCGCCTCCTCGCGCAGGCAAGACCGTGCTGCTGCAGCAGATGGCGAAGGCGACTCTGCAGAATCATCCGGACGCCTACGTGATCGTGCTGTTGATTGACGAGCGACCCGAAGAAGTGACCGACATGGAGCGGAAGCTGAAAGGTCGCAATTGCGAAGTCGTCAGCAGTACGTTCGATGAATCCACGTCGCGGCATATCCAGGTGGCGGAAATGGTCATCGAAAAAGCCAAACGCATGGTCGAATATGGCCAGGATGTGATCATCTTCCTGGACAGTATTACTCGCCTGGCTCGTGCCTGGAACACGGAAATCCCGAACTCCGGCAAGACACTGTCGGGCGGTGTTGACGCGAATGCTCTGCAACACCCCAAGCGATTCTTCGGGGCCGCTCGGTGCGTCGAAGAAGGCGGCAGCCTGACGATCATCGCAACGGCTCTGGTGGATACCGGAAGTCGCATGGACGAAGTGATCTTCGAAGAGTTCAAAGGCACTGGTAACACCGAACTTCACCTGGATCGTCGGCTCGTGGAAAAACGAATCTGGCCGGCCATCGACGTGAATCGCTCGGGAACTCGCCGCGAAGAGCTTTTGCTGAACGAAGATGAGCTGAAACTGGTTTGGGTGCTCCGTCGAGTTCTCAACGACATGAATCCGTCTGAGGCGATGGAACTGTTGATTAATCGAATGAAACGCACCAAGTCGAATGAAGAGTTTTTGCTGTCGATGAATCTTGGCTGATGATTGAGCCGGCCGCGCTTGATTAGAGCTGATTTGAATAGACATGAATATCCCGTCGGCGGAGCGACGGGTGTACGGTAAACTCGTCGCTCCGCCGACGGGAATTGTGAACGTCTTTCACGACTTTAGATTTCAGGCTTTTCCATGCCCACCGAACTTCATGGCCAGCTTACCGCTGCTGATGCGTCCTTTGCTGTTGTTGTCAGTCGCTTCAACGATCTGATCACAAAACGACTCCTTGAAGGTGCGATTGATACCGTCGTCCGTCACGGCGGAAGTGCCGACAAAGTAACGGTGGTGTGGGTTCCCGGTTCGTTTGAGATCCCGCTCGCCGCATCAACGCTCGCGAAGACCGGCAAGTACAGTGCCGTGATCTGCCTGGGAGCCGTGATTCAAGGATCGACCAGTCATCACGAGTACATCAACAGCCAGGTCGCGGCCGGGATTATGAGTATTACTCGGGAAACAGGAATCCCGGTGACTTTTGGCGTGATCACCTGTGAATCCATGGACCAGGCTCTCGACCGTGCTGGTGGCAAGGTCGGCAACAAAGGTCACGAAGCCACTCTGGCGGCGATTGAGATGATCAGCCTGCTGAAGAAGATTAAGGGTTGAATTGCAGTTGCGACGATTTCAAAAACCGTCGCCATGCAATCGATCAGTTCAGGTTTCTCAAGTCGCGCTTTCGTTTAACGGTGAGCCGCAGGCGACAGCTTCAGGTATCGCAGTCGCCTGTGCCTCGCAGTTAAACAAGTGACTCACGCCACTTTGCGAGCAGGCTTGTTAACGGCACCCTTACCCACGAGCGCATTCATCAGGAAATCGGCCGCGCGCCGAGTTGCCCCGGTGTCGGTGGCTTTGTCGGCCAGGTCACTCATCACGGCTCGACGTTGCGCCAGAGATTGCGGGTTCTGCAGCCAGTCCGTGAGTGTTGCTGTCATCTTTTGAATGTCATTCTCCGGATCGCCGTTAGAGATAAACTCGGGCATCACTTCGTCGTCAGCGATCAGGTTTGGCAGCGTGATAAATCGGCATTTCATCAGAAACTTTGAGAAGAACCGCCCGATCGTGGGCACTCGATAGATCACCATGCCGGGCTTGCGACGTCCCAGCAGTTCGAGGCTGATCGACCCGCTGACCATGTAACAGCAATCGCCCGCTTCAATCGCTTCGGGAGTCTGGTTCACAAAGTAATGCAGAGGCGTGGACAGACCAGCCGTGGCCTGCAGTTCCTGGCACCGCTGCATCTGACGCTCGCGATAACTTCCAACGACCCAGCGAACGTTGGAAACCACAGACTGAACTCGCCGCACAACTTCCAGCATCACTGGCCAGTTCTTTTCGATCTCATGATTTCGAGAACCTGGCAACAGAGTCACGACGGTCTGTTTCGCAGTTCCTCGCATATCAGCGATGGCGTCTGTATCGATCTGGCGTTCAGCGACCTGATCAAAGAACGGATGTCCGACCCACGTCGCATTCACACCGCGAGCTTTATACCAGTCATACTCGAACGGCAGAGCACATAGCACATGGTCGACCCATTTGCGCACACGTTTAACTCGCCAGCCAGCCCAACCCCAAAGTTGTGGTGGCAGATAATAGTAAACCGGAATACCGCGCGTCTTTGCCGCGCGAGCGATCCACCAGTTGAAGCCGGGGAAATCGACGAGCACCACGGCATCAGGCGGATTGGTGTCGAAATACGCTTCGGCCTGCTTCACTAAACGGCGAAATTTTGCCAGCAACGGGACGACTCGCAAAAACCCCATCACGGCCAGTTCCGTCAGCTCAAAATGCAACTGACACCCGGCGTCTCGCATGTTCGGGCCGCCAAAGCCTTCCGCCTGAAATTCGGGATGCCGCGACTGTAGTTCGCGAATCAATCGAGCACTATGTTGGTCGCCACTGGGTTCACCGGCGGAAAAGAAAATTCTCATCGAAGAAATCCGTTTCTGATGTCGTCAATCAACGAAGACGCGCGGTCAGACGAATGAAAAAAACAAGAACACTATTTGAGCCTGAGTCGCTAGTGGTCTATCGGTCTTGTGGAAAACTGAGCATTCTCGGTTAACGGCGAGCCGCAGGCGTGGCGAAATGGGGCCACGTCGCCTGCGGCTTGCCGTTAGACGAGCAATTCAACAGTCCGGCCTTCCACTGACGGCCTCCATGTCTTGGCTGCAGTTCATTTTGACATGAAACCATGATTCGGTCTAGACTGCGTCGCGCGGCGGGGGATTTGCCGCAGTTTACCGGTCACCGTTAGTGGCTCGTCAATCGGCGGTTTAATCGAATCCGTCGCTCAGCAAGGATGTGAGAAATGAAAACTGTCGGCATTATTCCTGCTCGTCTCCAGTCCACTCGACTACCTCGCAAGCTGCTGCTAAACGTCACCGGGAAGCCACTGATTCAATACGTTTGGGAAACGGCCTGCGAATGCCCTGAATTCCATGACGTCGTGATTGCGACCGACAGTGAAGAAATTGCTCGCGTGGTTCATTCGTTCGGCGGTCGGGCCGAAATGACCGGGCCACATAACAGCGGAACCGATCGAATTGCCGAGGTGACTCGCCGCTGTTTTTCCGATGCCGATGTGATTGTGAATTTGCAGGGTGATGAGCCCGAACTGGATCCACAGGTTGTCGCGGCTTTGGTTCGTGAGATGCGAACTTCTGGCTGCCAAATGGCGACCGTTGCTGCTCCGATTACTTCTCCAGCCGTTGTGCGTGATCCCAGTTGCGTCAAAGTCGTGATGGATGTGAATGGCCGAGCCATGTACTTCAGCCGTTCGCCAATACCGTTCAGTCGAGATCTCGCGATTGAAGATCACTTTCGAGAAGGGGAGCCTTCGCCGTGGCTGTTGCACGTCGGGCTCTATGCCTTCCGTCGTGACTTTCTGCTGAAGCTGACCACCATGCCGCCTTCTCCGTTGGAGCAACTTGAGAAACTCGAACAGTTGCGAGCCCTGCAGTCCGGTGCATCAATGGCGGTAGCCGTGGTGAATCATGCGGCCGTGGGAATCGACACGCCGGAAGACTACGCCGCCTTTGTTGCTCGCCAGCGATCGCAGATTCGCCGAGCGGCCTGAAGTCTCACTGTGATCATCTGGTGAATGCAGGCCGGATCGAGCGGAGAGTGATTTGGCGCGGACCCTAAACTGGCTTGCTTAACAGGGAAAGCAGTCCACTGTTTTCGGCTGCGTCGAGAGGTGCGTACTCGGTGGCGAAACGGTCGAGAATTACGATCGGATCGAATGAGTACCAGATGGGAATCGTCGACGCGATGGTCGCCAGAGCCGCGCTGCTGCCTGTAACCACCCCGGAACTGATTGCACCGGACGATTGGATTTGCTGAGCCATCAGAGCGCCGCTCGACGTGGTGCCTCCGAGGTTCGACATATGGCCCACGATGGTTTCGAACGTCTTTGCGGCCGCCAGTTGTCCTTTGGAGGTCACGTAAAGATACGTATTCGTGGTGGTGCTTGTGCCCAGCACTCCGACGGCCGAGCCTTTGCCGATCGCGGACATGGCTCCGACGGCGACGACGCTGGTCAGCACTGCTGAAGACGCATCTTCGATGGAGTCTGCTGTCAGTGATTGTTCCACTGCGATTTCCACATCGGTGGGAGCTGCCGAGTGAACTTCGTTGGGGACAAGTGAAAGTTCATCGACGCCTGTCAGTATCACGTCAGGCGACTGTGAACCAGTTTCACGAGGAGCAGCGGGAGGTGTTGCCGAATCTTCGGTTCTGATCACGGTTTCATTCTGTGACTCTGAATCAAGCTGCTGGCCGGGTGCCGCTGCTTCGTCACGATTGCTTTTGCCTGATTGTACGG
>CANHVD010000074.1 GCA_947463775.1 Planctomycetaceae bacterium
ATGCTCGCGGCTGGTGTGGATCTCAAAGTGATTCAGAAACGCCTGGGGCACCGGGACTTCTCGACCACTGCGAACACTTATTCGCACCTGCTGCAAAATGCCGAGAACGAAACAGTCTCACGTGTGGACGATTTGATGAGCAAAAGAGCCCCGAAGCCATCGCCGGAAGCTGGTGAGTACAGTCGCTGAGTACAGAACCAAGGCAGAACTTCGACGTGAGTACAAAAACATCGAAATTTACTGGCTTTTTAAATGTCTCGGGCGGGGGTCGAACCTGCAACCTTCGGCTTCGGAGGCCGACGCTCTATCCAATTGAGCTACCGAGACTTCTGAAAGGTGACGACCATCTGATGCTTGTCGCCGACCGCAGTGTAAACAATGCCTCCACTGCCCCGGTATGATAACTGTCTTCGCGAAAACTTCGATGGAGCGTCTGATCGATTTCCTGTTGATTCCTTCAGGCTACCTCGTGGAATAACAAATCTCGGCTTCTGCGTCAGTAAAAAAGACTTAAACAAGAGACTTTGCCGTCTGTTTGCCCCGGGAAACGGCCCAAAAAAAGCCCGATGTCATGGGACAACGGGCTTCATGAAATCTTTGACTTCAGTGCAACGCGGATCAGGCTGCGCGGCGGAACATTTCGGTCATCGGGATCGTGTCGGCGGGAACTTCCTGCTGCTCTGAAGCTTCAATGAAGGCTTCAAAGATCTGCAGGTCGAGCGCAGAAGCGGTGTTGCTTTCCGGATGCCACTGTACACCGACACAGAACCAGTCTTCTTCAATGGATTCGTAAGCTTCAATCACACCATCCGGGCATGTCGCGCTGACGCGGAACTTACAGGAAAGATCACGCACAGCCATATGATGAGCGCTGTTGACGCGAACTTCGCCGGGGCCGTAGATCGAATCGAGTCGAGTTCCTGGCACGATCTCCAGAACATGTCGCAGGTTCTGCTCGACAGGGTCGCGATGATGGATCGCTCGCGGCACGTCTTCAGGAATATGCTGGAACAGGGTGCCACCGCAAAGGAAATTCACCAGCTGCATGCCCGAGCCAATTGCGAGGATTGGAATGCGTTTCTGAATTGCATACTCGGCAACACGGCGATCGAAATCTTCGCGACGCTTGGGCATGACTTTGACAGATGGATGTGTATGCATTTTCATCCGAGTTGGATCAAGATCCAGATTGCAACCGGACAAAACGATGCCGTCAACATTCTCCAGCATGCGATGCAGATCATCGTCACTTTCTACCGGAGCCAACAGCATAGGCAGCCCGCCTGATGCGCTGACGCTGTCGTAGTAGCCAGTGTTGAACCAGCTAAGTGCTGCTCCGTTGTAACGTTCCGGACGAAAATCGCCTGTGATCGCGATGATTGGCTTCTGCTTGCTCATGATTAAGGTTCCCTCCCAGGTTGAGCACATACGGGCGGCTGTGAAGTTACAGTGACGCCAGTTGACACATTGGGGCTCAGTCACGGTTCTGCGTGCAGACGTCATATGCGACGCCCACAATCATCCGCTGAAGAAACAGCGGGACGAGTGACAGGCATGGCAGAATCCATTCTGCTTTTGGAAACCGAACTCTTTTCGGTCCTGCAGTTGCGACGACCACCAAAGTGACGATCTACAACTGAGTTCTCTGAAGACCCCCTCCAGATGTTGTTGAGCAGTTCCATCCAATGGACTGCGTCTTCAACGCGAGGAACCTTAGTCAAGCTCAGTTCACCTGTAAATCAAATTGCCGATTTTGTGCTAAAGTTCCTCTTCCATCACTACATCTTGTGTATTGAGTGGTAATCCGATCCTGGGAATACCGTTTCATGGTCCACGAAACACCTGAAAACCAATTGGGTGCGACAACCGAATCAGATCGTCCGCAGAGGTTTCCTGTGCGGCGCTTGCTGATCCTTGTGATTGGTGGCCTGGGCCTGCTCACAGGGCTGGTCTTTCCGTTTCCAATGAACGGAAGGTACTGGAATACCGTCTTTGATCTGGCTCACGCCCCGGCTTTCTTCCTTATCTTCCTGCTGGTCGCTGGGTTTCTTGACCCAGCGTCGATCGGTTTTTCTGGTAGTTCGAGGGCATTGCTGCATTTGACACCTCGGCGGCTCCTGTTGATCAGCGGGCTGCTTTTCCTGGGCGGAGTCACGTGCGAGGTGGCTCAAAAATTTGTGGATCGCCACCCGTCTATTGACGACATCATCGCCAATTCCGTCGGACTGATGGCAGGAACTCTGTACTGTTTGTCGCTGCGAACTCGTCATCGCTGGTATCGCCTGGTCGGCATCCCGCTGGCAACGCTGATTCTCATTTACCCCAGCATCAGTCATGTGCAGGAGCTGGTTGAATGTGTAAGGCAGCGGCAGGAGTTTCCTCTCCTCGCTTCCTTTGAGCGAAGTCTTGAACTCGCAGCGTGGACTCCACACGGCGCCACCGTGACACGCGATAAAACATGGGCATCCATGGGATCGCAGTCCATGCGAATTGAATCGCTCGGTGACCGCCAACCGGGAGCTGTCATGGTCTGGCCCGTTCCGAATTGGAGTGACTATTCCACTCTGAAATTTGATCTGTTCAATCCGGAGGCCAATGCAGTCACAGTGGGAGTTACGATCTCAGATGAGGACCATGTGCTACATCTTTGGGAGCCTTCAGATCGGTTCAACTGGAGTGTGAAACTGATGCCTAAGGAAGTCAGGATGATTGCAATCAAACTTCAGGATGTGGCCAGTTCTCCCGAGACAAGGTCAATGGACCTGACGCGAGTTACAAATCTTAACATTTTCATGCCAAACGCACCTCAAGGATCAAAATTGTATGTGGATGGAATCCTGTTGTTGAAATGAGCAGCACGTGGTTGCCCTGCGGCGATTTGTCTGCTAGCGTGGCCGATCTTCCCTCGCGTGGAACGATTTCGACACATCACTGCACAAGGTTTTCGTTGGCAGATGATTGCGAAATTTGAACTCGAGCCCCGTGACTGCTTTGTCCCTGCGGAGTAAACGATGCCTGCCACATTGCGATCTTTTGTTGCGACGATTCTTTTTACCGCGTCATTTCTGACGTCAGCATCCGGGCAGGAAATGTCTCTGAAGGCCAGCGGCGAGTTGCAGTGGCGCAAGGGGAATATGCACACTCATTCCTACTGGAGTGACGGTGATAACTATCCCGAAATGATTGCGGCCTGGTACAAAGAGCGGTCTTATAATTTTCTCGTGTTCACAGACCACAACACTCTGCATCAGAACGAAAAATGGATCGACGTCGATAAGGCCAAAGAAGGCCGAAAGTCGCTCGCTGCACTTCAGGCCGCATTTCCGACGGACTGGATTGTCTCTCGCAAGTCAGAGGGAAAGGAAGAAGTCCGTCTCAAAACTTTCGATGAGGTCTTTACGAAGTTTGCCGTGCCGCAACAGTATCTTTTGATCCAGGGAGAAGAGATCACGGACAAGTTCCAGAAGAAGCCTATTCATCTTTGTGCCACCAACACGAACGAACTGATTCCTCCGACTGGTGGCGACAGTGTCGTGGATGTTATGCAGCGAAACATCGACGCCGCCAGGTCTCGCCGGGAACGATCCGGCGTTCAGACGCTGGTGCATCTTAATCATCCCAATTTTGGCTATGCCATTACTGCCGAACAGTTGATGCAGGTCAATGGGGAGAATTTCTTTGAAGTCTACAATGGGCACCCAACTGTCCATAACTCCGGCGATCAAACTCACGCATCCACGGAGCGAATGTGGGACATCATCAATACGTTTCGCATTGCGAAACTCGACTTATCTGTCATGTATGGTCTGGGAACAGACGACGGCCATAACTACTTTGAAGAGGCACCAGGTAAAGGAGCTCAGCCGGGCCGCGGCTGGGTGCAGGTGCTGACGAAATCTCTGGATCCGGATAGTCTGGTGACCGCTCTTGAGTCCGGGCAGTTCTACTCATCGTCAGGCGTCGTTCTTAGCGAGATTCAAGTCAAGGATCGAAAAATGCATGTCACGGTCGCAGCAGATGAAGGAGTGACTTATCGCATTGACTTCATCGGAACTCGGAAGGGGTTCGACGAGACATCAACTCCGGCCTCGGATGACCCGGCAACAGCAGAAGATCTGACACGCAAGTACTCCGATCAGATCGGAGCAGTTCTGAAGACGGTTAGCGGTACCGAAGCTGACTACGAATTGGATGGGACTGAGTTGTATGTGCGAGCCGTTGTGACGTCGTCACGAGTTCATCCCAATCCATCAGAAGCTGGGGAGTTTGAACGGGCCTGGATTCAGCCGTATGTGCCGATGAAAACGAAATAAGTCCACTGCTTTCTGAACAGAGTTGTTTCGACAAAATACCGTAACCGGTCCGGAATCTATGGCCAACGCCCGGACCAATGAGGAATTGAGTTAATGCTGGGCTGGCGATTGTTGATGTCCGCGATTCTGGTGCCCTCTGTCATCGGGCTGTTCTGGCTCGATCATCGGATTGGTGATTCCGCTTGGGTTCTGCTGGTTTTTTCTCTGTTTGTGGCGTTCAGAAACTCCTACGAACTGACGGACTTGATGCGCGTCCGCTGCATGAAACCGTCGTTCCCGTTGACTCTCATTCTGAGCCTCGGTGTTGTGCTGGCGGGATGGGCCCATACATGGCTTCCTTCCCATTGGGTTGGGAAATCCGAGCTGCTCGTTTCTCTCGGATTTCAGGGCGGGATGTTGGGGATTGGATTTTGCCTGTTGCTGGCCTGGGAAGCGTTTTGCTATGACCAGCCAGGGCAATCGATGGAATCGCTTGGCTGCAATCTGATCACCGTGTTTTATGCCGGCGGTTTGATGGCGTTGACTTCGCAACTTCGCTGGTTTCCCAACTCGCAGATTGGCTACTTTGTCATTGCATCAATGGTCATCTGCGTCAAAGCCGGCGATACGTTCGCCTACACCTTTGGGCGGCTGTGGGGCAAACGCAAAATGGCGCCGAAGCTCAGTCCAGGAAAGACAGGGATGGGACTCGTCGGAGCAATCGTCGGGAGCACTTTGGGCGGCTGGCTATGGCTAACTTTTGCGGGGCCGCTGTTTGCATCGAATCCGCGTCCTGCCGCACTGTGGATTGTGCTGGCGTATTCTGCGTCGATTGGCCTCATCGGTCTTGTCGGCGATCTGTGCGAATCGCTGATCAAGCGAGATGTCCAGAAGAAGGACTCAGCGGCGTTGATGCCCGGCTTTGGAGGTTTATTGGACCTGCTGGACAGCCCACTTTTCGCTGGCCCGTTTGCTTTGCTGTGGTGGCAGTTGCTGCCACCGGCCATCGTGGGAAACTGAATCAATAAAAAGTGGCCAGCACCCTGAGGATGCTGGCCACTTGAAGTTGAATCGCAGAAAGCCTGGACCAGTCTGATCTCAGACCTAAAAACGTAGGTTGGAGATTGTTGTCACACGAACCTGCCTTGTCCGACAAATCTGCGACGGGCAAGAATGCCCATCCTACTCTAAAATGAAGATCTGACGAAGCACTAGTTCTCCATGACTTCCTGCTCTTTCGAAGCTGCTCGGTCATTAACAAGACCTTCGTACTTCTTCGTCAACTCCTGAACCTGATCCTTGGTTTGTTTGCAGTCGTCTTCCGACAGCGTTTTTTCTTTTTCGGCCGTGTCGGCATGCTTGTTGGCGTCACGCCGCACGTTGCGAATTGCGACGCGAGCTTCTTCAGCCAGTTCTTTGATTCGGCTGGCCATCTGCTTACGACGCTCGGTTGACAGCGGTGGTACGTTCAGACGAATAACGCGTCCGTCATTGTTAGGAGCCATTCCCAGCTCACTGGCGATGATGGCTTTGGAAATGGCATCCAAAGTTGTCATATCAAACGGGCGAATCATGATCTGCTGCGGCTCAGGAACGCTGATATTCGCAATCTGCTTCAGCGGCGTTGGCGATCCGTAAAACTCGACTCGCACAGAATCCACGAGCCCCGGGTTAGCGCGCCCGGTGCGAATTCCCTTCAAGGCGTTGCCGAGTACATTTACGGCCTTTTCCATACGCTCTTCCGCGTCCATCAGGATCTCGTCCTGGTCCATGTCATGCTCCCTGTCTGTAGTTCTGGTGTTCTATAAATTGCCACAAAGCGAGGACTTCAGGGCTTTGCGGGCATCAAACGATTGAATCCGGCAGAGAAGGGTGTCTTCTCGGCGACGTTCATTCTGTGAATATTAAAGCATGTGGCACAACGGCGAAAGCGATTCCACCGCAGCTCAAGTGCTGCCGTAATCGAATTCAACCGTTCCCGCCGCAAAATCAGAACCCATCACGTCCCGCAAGTTGGGGTTCAGGGATTCGCGAGATCTCGAAGCTGCGGCAGGTCGGTGACTTCCAGCAGTCCTGCACAGAACAGCTCTGGGGCCTGTTCGATGGCATAATTCCCGTGGATGACGTCCTTCAGACTTCCCAACGGCTGGTTCTCTTCGACGCCTGCGATCTGCTGCGGGTTGAGTGCTCTTGCGACCAATCCAATGACTCCCGTCCTCGGTCCTGCAGTCACAAGCGAAACCGAGGTCGGACGAAACTCCTGATGAATCCATTCCGTGATGGACAGAATTTGTCCGGCTTGAACTCCCAGCGGCCTTTCTCCAACGGTAGAAACCATCAGAGCCCAAAGATAGCCGAGTTCAGCGAACGAGGCTTCTCCGAAGTAAAACGGATCAACCGCGAGAACCCGATAGCCTTGTTGCAGCAGTTCTCGAATCTTGTCCGCACTTTGCTTTCGGCCCTCGTCATTGATCACGATCGCCCATTTCGTGGAATCGACTGTAGAGAATTCGACAGCCGGCAGATTCCATTCGTTGCCGATCTTTAGCTTCCACTGAGTCACTGTGGTCGCGCCTTCCATCGAGCAGGCTAACTTTTCTCCGGTGACAGTTCCGGAGATCGGACGGACGAGCGTTCGGAGTTTTTCCTGCTCAACTTTTCGCCACTGCTCCACTGCAGACTTCTCTGAAGGTCGTGCCACCGTGTGAGGAAGTGATTCAGAAAGTTTGACAGCCAGAGTATGAAAATCCTGATTCATGGTCGGCATTGCGACTTGAAGCTGCTCCGCATTCTTCAGCTCTTTTTCAACCGGCATTTCTTCGGTGGCAAATGCCTGCTCATCTCCGTCGTACCATTGATCCCGAATCATCCGATAGAGAGCCTGACGATTGTCGAGCAGAAAGTTATGATCGCCCGGATCGCTGTTGACGTGTGTTCTCAATCGGGACTGCTGATTGAACAGCGCATAGGTGGGTGAAGCGGCCTGAACGAGAGGCTCCAGGGCATGTCCCGATGCGAAACAGCAGTTATCCTTCTCGTTGAACGTCAGCAACGCGGCTCGTGGAGCCAGCATGGCCGTCAACTGTGCGTAATCGGATGTGATTCCGAGATCCACCGGCGTCTGTTCAGAATCGCCAAGGTCAGAGAAATGATCGATTCGTGTGCGAAAGCTGGAGTATCCGGCGACGGGATTGCAAAGGGTGACTCGTGTATCCAGCGAGCTGATAAAAATCGTCTGCCAGCCACCACCGGAAAGACCCGCGACTCCCACGCGAGTGCTGTCGGCATTTTCGAGGCTCAGCAGAAAATCGAGGGATCGTGACATCGCCAGGTAAAACGGAGCAATCCCGGCGGCGCCGCAGAGATCGAGCTGATTCATGCGACCATGAACAAACCCAGGGGTTCGCAGTTGCCCCATGCCAAACCATTCAAGATTCAACGCGATGATGCCATTCCGCGCCATGTGAATGCAGCGAGCCTGTTTGTATTCCGCGGCCTTACCAAGCGGGTCGTGACCATTAACATTCAGGAAGACTGGGGCATTCCCGGCAGCGTTGTCAGGCAGATAGAGCAGGGCGGGAATCCAGAGTTCTGGTAATACTTCCAGGCGAAGCTTCTGAATCTTGTAGCCCGGCCCGCCTTCAATGACGTCCAGCCGTTCAACTTTGGTCCAGGCTTTCCTCCACTCTTCAGCGGCACCGCGAAACACGACTCGCTCAAGCGCGGCCTTGCGAGTTGCATCGGCATACTGCTGCCACTCTTCAGCTGTCTTGAATTTCGGCACTTCGGGAATACGAGCGGCTGCAAAGCGGCGAGTTTCATCTAATGTCTGCTGCGGAGCCAAAATGGAAACCTGCAAAGCCTCCGTGATGGCATCGGCCGGCTCATTACCTGTTGCCGAAACGGCCGTCGAAGCCAACAGCAGGACACTCGACAGTATTCTCATGACAATCCGGGACATTATGAATTCTCCAATCTGTGAATCAGCCGGTCTATGAGTCAGCCGGAATGAGCTCAACGGCCTAAGTGTTGCGACTTTTGGTCGTCTCGAAAACCATCCTGCCAGAATCTTCCTGGAACAACTCCAGCATCAAGGCGATGGGCAAATCATTGCTCTACCTGTTGGCTTGAGCGGAGATGAAAAGGGAAAACACGCAGGAAACTACTGTCGCCTGCGGCTTGCCGCTAAACGATTTTGGTAGCTTTTACCTGAACGCAAGCACCCCAATGCGCCGGAAAGTGGGTTGCCAACAAGTCGGATGAGGACATAATCAAAGAGTTCGATGTGCGGATCTTGTCATTGTCATGGCGGGTCTGGCGACATCAAGGCTGCCGGAAACCGCATATTATGACTCAGTCCAACGAATCACCGAATCGGCATCGCGGCGGCGTCATTCATACTTATCAGCAGTATGATCCGAAATCGTTTCCGTCGCCCAGCTCGCCGCCTCCCGATTTGGTCTCGCCCGCGTTTGAGCACATGCTGACCTACGGCTCCATGCGTGAGTTCACCGAGGAGGAACTGGCGAAAGCGATCAAGCTCGATCCCGGTCAGTTCGCAGGACTCGGGCCAAGCCTGGATGCTCTGATTCGCATGTTGCAGGAGCGGAAGGAAAAGATTCTCAGCACCTACGAAACAAACACGGTACAGAAGAAAGCTCTGCGGCAATTTGCTGATGATGCGAAAAAGTGTCGCCCGCCCGCCAAGTATTCGAAATCGTTCTGGCAGGCGGTCAAGGAAGAGCAAATCTACCCCATGGAAAGTCTCTGGTATCGCGCCGAGAGGACGGATCCGGACTTTGCTTCCAAACTCGTCGGGCTCATGGAGACGTTAGGCGACAAGTATCAGGTCGACCATCTTGCGGCGAAGTATCCGTTCACAGGTCGTGAATCGATGACAGTTCCCGAGGCGATCGAGATTCTTGAAGAGCTGCGGAAGATTGACGAGCTTCTGAAGCAACTCGAAAACGCCAAAGAGAATGCTCAACTGGCCATCATTGATCTTGAGGACCTCAGTGAGTTCGCGGACCCGGAAGCCATCGCGAATCTGAATAAGTTTCAGGAACAAGTTCAGAAGTACCTCAAGGACATGATGGAGAATCAGGGACTGGCGAATCAGGACGGCCGGGTTCAACTTTCTCCAAAGGCTTACAAGCTGTTTCAGGGACGCCTGCTGCAAACGATTTTCAGCAATCTGCAGGCGTCACGATCCGGTCGGCATCAGGGACCAATTGATGGCGAAGGCGTTGTCGAGATGCAGCGGACCAAGCCTTATGAATTTGGCGATTCTGTTGGCCAGATGGACATTCCATCGACGCTGATGAACGCCATGCTGCGTCAGGGGAATACTCGTCCTCTGAGACTGGATCAGCGTGACATCGAGATTCACCGAACTCGCAACAATCCAAAATGTGGCACGATGGTGCTGATGGATATGAGCGGCTCGATGCGCTACGACGGTCAGTACATCAACGTCAAACGCATGGCCCTGGCGCTGAATGGTCTGATCTCATCGGAGTATCCTGGTGACTTCCTGCGTTTCATTGATGTCCATACGTTTGCCAAAGTGGTGCCTCCCGGCGAACTGATTTCGTTGATGCCCAAGATTCCGACCATCACAACGCCAGTGGTGCGTCTTCGCGCAGACATGAGTCGAGACGATGTCACGGAGGTGCATATTCCACCGCACTTTACGAATATCCAGCATGGCCTGATGCTGGCTCGTCAGATGCTGTCGGTGCAGGATACTCCCAACCGTCAGGTGATTCTGATCACAGATGGACTTCCGACAGCGCACTTTGAAGGCAGCTTGCTCTACATGCTTTACCCGCCGGATCCGTTGACGGAAGAAGCGACAAAGCGTGAAGGAATGCTGTGTAAACGCGAAGGAATTACGATCAACATCTTCCTGCTGCCAAGCTGGTCTCAGACGCATGAAGACGTTCAGTTTGCTCATCGATTGGCAGAAAGCACCGGCGGGCGAGTCTTCTTCACGGCCGGCAAAGATCTGGATCGCTATGTCGTCTGGGACTATGTCAATCAGAGACGAGAGATCATTGGATAGAGCAATTTGCTGGAATTGAACGTCGGAGTTGGCAATTCTGTATCGCTGACACATGACACCAGTCGTCAGTTTTTGGAACATTCAGCGGACTGACCGCTTTCCAGCTCTGATGACAAGTGAACTCATGGACGACATTGTTTATTTCGACCGCTACAAGAATTCCACATGCGTGGAGAAAGTCTACGGCGACAAAGCCCTGCGCTGGACCTATGGAACTTTGGCCGGTCGCATGTCACTTCACGCGTTGGTCAAGCGCGCGATCTTTTCTCATTGGTATGGCTGGAGAATGGATCAGCCCTCGACACGAGAGAAAATTGCTCCGTTCATCAAACAGTATGAACTCGATCCATCCGAGTTCCTGCGCAAGGTGGATGACTTCGCAAGCTTCAATGAGTTCTTCTTTCGAGAACTTAAGCCAGATGCGAGACCCGTCGATTCTGCCCCGGCGTCCGTCGTGTTTCCGGCGGACGGTCGCCATTTGTGCGTACCGGATCTTTCACAGTGCGACGGCTTGTTTGTGAAAGGCGAAATGTTCAGCCTGTCGGACTTGTTGCAGGACCAGAAACTGGCCGATCAGTATGCTCGAGGCAGTCTGTTGTTGTCGCGATTGTGCCCGGTCGATTATCACCGGTTTCACTTTCCGGCGGCGGGAACGCCAGGAGCAACGCGGCTGATCAACGGACCTCTTTATTCCGTCAACCCAATCGCGCTTTGTCAGAACATTCACATTCTGGCAACCAACAAGCGGTGCGTGACCGAGCTACAGACAGAGGCTTTCGGGAAAGTGCTGCTTCTTGAGATCGGTGCGACCTGCGTTGGCAGTATTCGTCAGACTTATACAGCAGGACAGGCTGTTTCCAAGGGCAGCGAGAAAGGCTACTTTCGCTTTGGCGGCTCTTCAACGATTACGATTTTTGAACCGGGCCGTATCCGCTTTGATCAGGATCTGGTGGACAATTCGAAGCAGCATCGAGAACTCTACGCACGAGTTGCAGATCGAATGGGTTCGTCGGTTTAGCAGCTCACGAAATCTGTTGTTGAAAAACCATCGGGACCGCAGACTCGGCTAACGCTTAATCGTTGTCAACGATAACCAGCCATCGACATCGCGATCCTGTGTCGCATTCGCAAATCGCAGTGGCAATCCATTGGGCAGAGTGTTGGGGACTCGCACAGCAAGCGTGTACTTGCCAGACGGCACGTTAGAAAGATCAAGCGTGTCGGTCCACTCGCGAGGCTTATCGCCGGGTAAGAGCCCTGTGAGTTTTCCACCAGCGACGATAGTCGTTACAACTTTGCCATCAAGGAGTAATCCGTATTCTGCGTTCCAGTCATAGTAGAACGGAGCGACGCCTCGATTCTCAAGGTCCAGCGTCACCTTCAGGTTGTTCTGCTGTGACGAAACATTGACAGCCGAAACATGGAATTCGTAGCCCATGCGTCGCACCTCGGTCTCCGCTCGCAGCTTGCGATCTTTGCGAGGTTTCTTTTCGAACATCCCGGAATCCATCAGCCACGAGACGTGTGTCTGGTCAACGCATTCCCGAAAGTCCTGAATTCTCTTGTCCCCAGGCTTTGCGTCGAACACCTTCCCCCAAGCCTCTGGTCGAATCTCTCCGCCAATCGGATGTGTCTTCCATTTCTCTACCGCACCGGAGCCCGCCTGTTTCAATGCAGGCATGTAGAACCAGTCATCTTGTTCTTTACCGGTGTCGAGCGTTGCCCAGGCAAAGGAATCGTCATGATATCCGAATGGTCGCTCCGCGTTCGAAGCTTTGCCCCACGTCTCTTCACCGGCCGGATAGCGAAGCAGGACGGGCGTGACCTTGAATGCCGCAGAATACGCATCCATCACTTCTGCTTGTACCGTTTTTGAAGCAAACAGTTCTTCCTTCGGATACGTATGCCATTCGCCCCAGGTTCCAAGGAGTCCCGCGGTGATGAAACCGATCCGAGGATCACCGTCATACTTCTTTCCGAAGGCAGCGATAAAGTTTGTCAGCGCTCTGCGGAGATTCTTGTCTTCGTAGTCGGGCGTTTCCACTTTCGCCGGCGGCAGCGGCTGAGTATTCGTGTTGAGGTACTGATGCACCTTCAGACCGTCATCGAGCAGGAACTTCGGAATGACGTTTGTCTTCTCTGGATACTCGAGATAAATCCGAAAAACAGCCTGATGACCACGGCCTGAGATTTCGTTGAGCAGCTCCTCCAGAGGTTGCCAATCGAACTCCTCGTAGCCTTTGACCAGGTCCGCGAACCCAACATAATTGAATTCCAGTGAATGTGGGAAATGCACGTTCTCATCACCCGCGTATGGCACCAGACCTTTCAGCGGATTCGCAACAGGCCCGGGAGCATATTCCAGCTGAACTCTTTCGTCCGCAGTCACAGTCGCAGCGATGGACAGGCAGGACAGGAACAGAATGGCGACAATATGATTCATGAGGAGAGGTTCTCAGGGTGAAATCAAGACCCGATCCATGGAAGTGCGAAACACCTCGATCCAGAACACCAAACTCTCCGGCGGTACTGTGTCACAACTTCTTCAAGGGGTGATGCCGGGATTTGTGGGGTCGACGGGTGCAGCAGGAGAACTGTTCGCCGCATCCTCGGGCTTCTTTTCGCCCATGCCAACTTTCTCCGCAATGAACGCAGGGATTTGCTTTAATCGAGGAATCACCCACCAGCAGGCACCGCCGATAACGACCAGCAGGATGATCAACTTGATGATTCCAAACGTGTTACGAAAGAAGTCTTTCACCTTTCGCTTCACGTAAAAATTCTTCTGCTCCTTCTCGACCTTTTTGTAGAGGCTGTTCATGTCCTCTTTGCGAACAGCGGCGGTCTTCTTCGCCAGACTATCCTCAACAGCTTTTGTGAATTCCGGGAACTGTGCCAGCGGATAATAGGACCCGTCCGAGGATGCCTTCGTCCTGGCTTTTGCGTTCAGCTGGCCGGCTGCCAGCATCTTCAGAATTCGACCCGTCGAGTGCTTCTCGACAACCATTTTGCCTTTGGCGTCTTCAAACTGAACGTACCAGATGCGCGTCGAATTTGAAGCGGTATCGCCGGCAATCGCCTGCGTTGCCGCGACAGTTTTCCTGACGGGTGAGTTGGCACTGGTCGATGCAAAGGTTGTCGCACCGCCACGACTGGGGCCGACGGGTTCTGCACCTTCGATAAAGCTGATCGTTTCTCCATGCAGCCCCAGACCGGCCAGGTCTTTGACGACCTCGTCACAGGACTTGTATCTGTGATTCGCATCTTTCGCCATCATCTTGTCGATGATCAAATCAAGGCGCTCCGGGACTTCAGGACGCAGCGTTCGGGCCTGTGGATAAATCCCTTTCTCTTTTCCCAAAATGAGTTCCAGAGCCGTATTGCCGGTGAATGGAAGCTTGCCGGTCAACATGTGATACAGAGTTGCCCCCAACGCATAGATATCACTGCGGTGGTCGACGTACTTAGCGTTACGAGCCTGCTCAGGTGCCATGTAAAGTGGCGTGCCGAGTCCCGTGCCGCTTTGGGTCATGGAAACATCTTCGTCCATGACTTTTGCGAGGCCAAAGTCGGCCACTTTGACAATGCCCTTTTTCGTGATGAGCATGTTGTCAGGTTTAATGTCACGATGAACCATGTTCTCCGCATGAGCATGCTTCAACGCTTCCGCGCAGACCATGGCGATGTGAACAGAATCGGAAACGGAGAATTTGCCCAGATGGTCCAGCCACTTCTGTACGCTTTGGCCATCAATGTATTCGATCGCGGCAAAGTGAATGCCTTTGTACGAATCGACAGCGTAGATCTTCACGACATTCGGATGATCTATTTTCGCCATCGACTTGGCTTCTCGCTCAAATCGAGCAACGAAGTCGGCTTTCTTGGCGAGCTCTTTTGTCAGAGTCTTTAACGCGACCATGCGATCGAGGCTGATCTGGCGGGCAAGGAAAACCTCGCCCATGCCACCTTTGCCCAGCTTCTTCTTCAGCTCAAAGTCCCCGAGTTGCTGAACCTTGCTTCCGCCTGAAGACTTTTGATTCTGTGCGTCGTCTGACAAGGGAATCTTCCACCTAAAATGCAGAAAAACATCGCCGTACGGCAGTATCGCGATTTTC
>CANHVD010000075.1 GCA_947463775.1 Planctomycetaceae bacterium
AGGCCGCTCGTGCCATGGAAGCCTATCGCTGGCCGGGCAACGTTCGACAACTCAAGAATGCGATCGAGCGTGCTCAGATTCTGGCCAACGACCATGTGATTACGATCGATGATCTACCCTCCGAGATCTACGACTCCCATGAACATGTTGGGGCAGCAGGTATGCAGTCAGGGAACGGAGTCCCATCGAATGGAGCGGACCGTTCGAATCACGTGGCGCTGCCCGGGTCGCCTCGTCTGGAAGATCTGGAGAAGGCTCATATTGTCGAGATCCTGCGACAGCAGAACGGCAACAAAGCCCGCACCGCCCGAATTCTTGGAATCCACCGCCGAAAGCTCTACCGGCTGCTGGAACGCTACGGTATCGCCGAAGAGCGTCCTGTGTAGAGATAGGCATTCAACGCGGCAACGAACGGCGTTATCCTGAGCGCTCCCTGCGCCTCTGAATCCTGTGATCTGCGAAAGTCGCATGCAAACTCCTCTGCACAGCAAGTCCACCATTGATGAAATTCGAGAACGTTTCGACAACGACGTAGAACGATTCAGCAATCTCGAAACCGGACAAAGTGCGACGATTGATGCACCCTTGGCGATGGAACTGATTACTCAGGCTGCGATCGCAAGCACATCTCCGATCCGCAAGGTGCTGGATATCGGCTGTGGAGCAGGGAATAACACGATTCGTCTGCGGCAGTCTTATGGGCAAAACTTTGACTCTGTGCTGCTGGATTTAAGCCAGCCCATGTTGCAGCGGGCTTCAGAGCGAATGACACAGGTCAACACCGGAGCTGTCACCGTCATTGCTGAAGATTTTCGCACGGCTCAGTTAGAACCCGGAACTTTTGATGTGATTCTGGCCGCTGCGGTCTTGCACCACCTACGGGATGATCAGGACTGGAAAACTGCGTTTCAGAAGCTGCACAATCTGCTGCGGCCTGGTGGAAGCCTCTGGATTACGGACCTCGTGAGTCACGAAACAAGCGGCGTGCATCAGATGATGTGGGCTCGCTACGGGCAATACCTCACCGGACTGAACGGCGCGGAATACCGGGACAAAGTCTTCGCTTACATTGACCGCGAAGACTCACCACGTCCCGTGACGTTCCAACTCCAACTGCTTCACGAGGTGGGATTCAGAAACGTCGAACTGCTGCACAAGAACTCGTGTTTTGCTGCCTTCGGGGCGATCAAATAGCGGCGTGTGAGGAGCCAGCTTTCGTCGTACAAGTGCTGATATCGCGGCCTGCGAGAATCAGACCACGGTATCAGCGATTTCATCCAACGTGGCCAGTTGTGCCTTGCCCTGAGAATTCTTTACCAGCGAACAAATCAGCTCCACGGCTCGGAAGTCAGGATCTCTGTAACCCAGGCATGAGGGATGAGCCAGAAAGTCGAACACGGCCTTATTCTCGATCGCCCAGTTCACGCAACGCTCAATCGCTTCCAGAAACCACTCCAGCTCCCAGCGGCCGGTTCGAAAAGCTCCGATATCGCTGATCGGGTTCATGGGGATTTCAATCAGCCCTGTCGGATAAATGAAAGGCTGTGCGTCTTTCTGTTTTGCCACGATATCGGCATAAACATCGGCGGACGGTTCTTTCATGGCTTCACTGTTAGCGTGGGGCGGATACTTGCTGCTGACCCAACGAAACCCTGCATCAAGTAGCAATTGCTGAATGTCTTCTCTTCCGGTGAGTCCATCGGAAAACCCTCCCGGAGTCCGGAAGCCTCGATTATCGATGCCGGCTCGATGCTTGAGGCCCATAGTCGTCAGCCGCACATTCTCGCGAATCACCTGCTCGGTCGTCATCCCTTCAATCAGCCACGGCGCTCTTTGAAAGCGAAACTGCAGATCCTGAGTCTGTGTAGCCAGCACATTAACATGGTCGTAAGTATGATTGCCGATAGGATGACCGTCTTTGGCCAGCTCAGTCAGCCATGACACATCAGGTTGTTCGAGTACTCGGCCGACACAGAAATAGTGAATGTATCCGCCAGCCTGTTTGACTCTTCGCCCCGCTTCGACCGAGTAAGCTTTCGTGGCGTCGTTGAGATTTCCCTTCTCAAAGTTCCAGTGCGTATCTTCCCAGGCCGGGAAGTTGGCGGACATTTCCAGATCCAGCGTGATCGCGATCTGAGCGGTTGATCGCTCCTTGATTGGCCTGGCCCCGGTGCAGCACAAGGCCGCCACTGCCGAACTGGCCAGGAACCCTCGACGAGACAAAGCTCTGTTAAACGTAACCTGCGAAGGCAGAGATGGACGGCTGATGCTCATGGAAACTTTCTCCGATCTCATGGAAAATGACAGAGCTGATGCCTCGGGCGAGGCCGTGAGTTGGCAGGCAGGGACTTCTTGGTGGGAGTGCGGATCGGCAGCATTCTGGCAGAGAACCGCGCAGAAGTCACCAAAGAGCATCGTTTGTCCCTTGCAACCGCGCGGCAGGTTGCGGCCAGCCGGTTTTCTCAGGCAAGTTGTCTCGATGCGTTTGTTGAGATTCTGCCGTTTAGCGTCTTGCCAGAATCGTGCTGCTTGTGAGAATTCCCGGCCAGTTGATTGTCGCTGGTTTCCGCGAAATACAGGTTTTACTTCGTCAGCTCAGAGGCCCGCATCACCACGATGTCAGATCACTCCGCAATTGACTGTTTTCTTGATCAGGAGGTTAGTTCCTTTCAGCGCGACGGCTATTTTGTCGCGCGGGGGATAATGCCGGCGACTTACATCGAAACGATGAAGCAGATTACTCAGCGCGATCTGGCGGCTCATCAGGGTGATATCGAGTACGAAGCCGAACTCAATTATCCCGGCGCACCGCAATCCCTGGATGCTGAAGGTGGGCGGACCGCGCGAAGGTTGCGGCAGGCGATTAGTCGAGATCCCGTGTTCCTGAAGCTCGTCAGTGAACCGTTTCTTTTGAATCGACTCAAGCAACTGCTGGGGCCACACATTGTCATGCCTCTCACGCACCACAACTGCATCATGACCAAGCAGCCTCGCTTCAGCAGCGACACCGGTTGGCATCAGGATACTCGCTATTGGTCGTTCACCAGTGGCGAACTGGTAAACATCTGGATCGCCCTTGGCCCGGAGTCACCTCAGAATGGCTGTCTGCAGGTTCTTCCTGGAACACACACTGGTCCCGCGCCAGCGTCTTTGCTGGACGAAGCGTTGTTTCTGCGAACTGATCTGCCGGAGAATCAGTCGGTACTGAAAACGGCGAAGTCCGTGGAATTGCTGCCGGGGGATGTCTTGTTCTTCCATGCGCGATGCTTCCATGCGGCGACACGGAACTATTCGAACGAGACGAAGCAATCGGTCGTGTTCACTTTTCGTGAGTTGGAAAACTCGCCCATGCCCGGATCGCGTTCGGCGCAATGGCCGGAACTCCTGCTGTCTTAAGGCCCCACCAAGACAGGCAATGCTTGCCAAAAGCCTGAGTTGGTCCAGGGCGAAACATCGGGCGAAACATCTTTGCCTGAATAGCGATCTTTTGAAGACGAATGCTCCCCGTTATCATAACGTCACAGAAAGGAATCCAGACGATGACGGATCGCAGGAATGGACGCCGCTTTGCTGTCCCGGCTAACCGCAGGCTAACTTGGGATCTCTTGACATTTCATCGCGAGATTCCGCTCTGCGCGCATGATCGGCAGATGGATTTGACTGCGATCTCAGCGGCCAGAACCGAGTGTCCTCAGAGAGTTTCCTGGCCAGCGCTGTTCATCAAAGCCTATGCCCTCGTGGCTCAGGAGATACCCGAACTTCGCCAGACCTGGTACGTTTGGCCATGGGCACACGTTTATCAGCATGCAACAAGTGTGGCGGCGTTGACTGTACACAAAGAATTGAATGGCGAGCCGTGGCTTTTCTGGGGACTATTTCGTTCGCCGGAGCTGCTTGGTTTGCAGGAGATTCAGTCGACCATCGACCAGCTCCAATCCCAGCCCGCGAAACTGGTTTTTCAGAATCAGTGGCGGTTAGCCCATCTGCCAACATTCCTTCGGCGGCTACTGTGGTGGTGGAACCTGAAAATCGAGACGCGGAAGCGTGCCTCGCGACTGGGGACATATTTTGTTTCGACTCTGTCCGCGCAGGGCGTTGAGATTCAGTTGCCGCCGTCGGTTCAGACCGGATGCCTGACCTACGGACCGCTTGATAAGCACAACGTCTCTCGCGTCACACTGGCGTATGATCATCGAATCATGGACGGCACTCTGGTGGCACGCGTGTTGAAGCGTCTGGAGTGTGTGCTGAATGAGTCACTGGTCACTGAACTGAAGGCTGTGACTCAATCGACCTTGACGCATCGTGCAGCCTGAATCGAAATGCAGTGGCAGCGAAAGTGTTGCTCAGTCAGTATCACGCTACGTTTGATAGAATGAAACGTAGCCGTATAGAGCCCTGCTAAAGGGCTCCAATCGCGATTGAGCGTTGCACCGAATGACCCCATTCCTGAATCGTTGGACTGGGAAGCTGCGAATCTGGCCAACAGATGAGCGTCGCAGTGCGCGTCTCTGGAACGCGAAAGACAAGTCTACAGCGAAGCTCCGGGAACTGTCGGCAGCATAGATTGCACCAAGGCTGGCATCCTTATGGCTTTTTGACCTTCTCGAACAGATAGTCGGCTTGTATAAGGCTTCCGCTCCGGAATTGGGCGTTAAATCTCCCGGCTTCTTTAAAGCCTTTCGATTCCAGAAAGCTACTTACCTCCTGCCTGACCGCCTGACCCTGATACAACTGAATTTCAGAGCATTCAACATACACAAATCGACATGATTGAAGTGTTTGTTGGCCGCCAAGCAGGACGTTGAGCTCAAACCCCTGCACATCAAGTTTCAGTAGTTGATTTTTCCTGCCGTTCCATGTTGATGAAAAATCGTCAAGACGGGCCACCGGAACCTCGATTGTCCCCACCTCTTCGGTCTTCGGGAAAACCTGCGTTTGTAATTCGCCGATTGGCAGAAGTGAGGAGCTGTCAGCGGATCTGCTCAAATGGAGCACTGCTGTTCCCGCTTCTGTTCCGAGAGCGCATTGGTTTAGAGTGACATCACGGCACCCTCCATGAACTTTGCGGTACAAGGTCGCGGCATCAGGAATTGGCTCAAATGCCACAATGGGAACATTCGGATAGAGAATGCGGCATGCCAAAGAGAACTGCCCAACGTTGGCCCCGACATCAATAATGCCATCGACGCTCAGTCCGCGTAATCCATGGATATGCTCAATCGCCGCGCCAACACCAAGTGTCAGCGGCTTCCAGCATGCAGGATGGACAATCGCAAACAATACTTTTCGAAGCTGATTGATTTGACGTTTCATGAAGTAGGTCTTGCCTTTTGGCGGCGACAAACAAATCGCACAACCGAGTGTATTCAGAAGGAGCTTTTGCTGTTGTTGCCCCAGCGGGGCTTGATTGGCTTCGCTGGTACGCCAACGCAAATCATTCCAGGCGGAAGGTCGCGTGTAACTACAGCTCCTGCTCCAACAATTGCGCCGCGACCGATCGTGACATCACCGACCACAATCGCTCCAACACCGATCAGGTTGTCTCCTTCGAGAACAACCCTGGAAGGAGGATTGCGGCCCTGCCAGTATACCGTTGAATCCGGATCATCAAATGAATGATCATTTCCAACAAAGCAGACAAAGCTTGAGATCAGCGTATCTGACCCTACAACCAGGTCGACTTCAACCAGTACCCGTCGGCCAAAGGACACATCATTTGCAATAGACAAAATGTTCGGTGGTGAAAGAATGCACGAAGACCCAAAGTGAATGTTCGTGCCAAGTTTCAATCGCGATCTAAGACGCACTGCATGGCGAAGCTTTCGAAAGTAGTGCACGACGGCACCGACGCGCGACATCAAATAGGATCTTGATTTCAGCGGACTATTTACTCTGTCCACAGATCGCTCCAACATGTTCAATTACGATCATCGCGACGCTGAAACCATTTCTGCAGTCCTCGGAAATTGCCGCTGCTTGCTCTGCCCATGCCTGGGCCGCTCAAGCATGGCAATAGCGATCATTTTTTGACCGATCATTCTTTTACCATTGAGGCAACGAAGCAGAACATGCTACAGGACAACTGCCGGGCCGTCAATCTCGTGCAGAGCAAGGCCAACATGCACTAAGTTGCTTGTGTGGCAAGGACTTGCATCAGGAGTTTATCGTCCCAACCAGTCGCAGAGCAGTCAGCCAGTTTGCGAGCCACGCCTGAACTTTTTCGACTTCGATCGCGACAAGAATGCGTCGGATTACGCCTTTGAAAGAGATGCCGTCGGAAGATCCAGACGAAGTCTGCACACGTTTCCGCGCTGTCTTCGAGATGTTGACGGATCATTTTGGCAGTAGTGACTGATAGGTATCCAGCGAGTGAGCGGCGACGCGATCAATGACGTGCTTCCAGACATCATCAATCAATCCGCCGGACAACATGCCTTCCACGGCCTTTGATCCAATTCCTCCCAGGAACTGAGCCAACGAGGTCATTGGGTCACTGCCGACGATTCTTTCCGTGTTGCAGTGGGCAAACTCGTTCGCGATCAGGCTTAGCCCGGGTAACTTCGGCACAGGATCATTGCCGTTCGCGTAACGCGAGATCATCCCGGAGAACTCGCGATTAATCGCATCGCAGGCCTTTTGATTCCCGACCATCGGCGCGCCGTAGGTGTAGATTTGGTGCACCGGAATAAAACGGCGTTTTAGCAACCACGCTCCAAACAAGGCCAGAGCACCGCCGAGGCTGTGACCAGTCACCCACAGAGGCCGATCCATCTCCTTGAACTTCGCTTCGACGGAGTCTCTCAGTGGTTCCCAGACTTCTGCAATCGCGTCGACAAATCCCTTATGAAACTTCGCCCCGACACCAGCGGCCGCCAGATCATGGCCCAGTCGACCTTCAGGAACGATCAACAGATTCATCGCGTCCGTCAATAACCAATCCTTGAGCCCATCAATTGTTGTGGGCCCTTCCGTGCCTCGAAATGCAACAACGATATGCTCCTCATTGTCTGCCACATAAACCTGAGTGTTGTCGACGCTGATGAGTTTTGCGTTTAATCCCAGTTGATCGCGAAACTTCGGAACCGCTTCCACCTCAGGAAGGTAGGCCAGCTGGCAGGCAAGGCACAGAAAGTTCGCGTTCTCAACTGAGCCAACAACATCTTCCGTCAGTTTCATCGTGAGTCTTCTTGTGCGGAGTGTCAAAGTGATTCTGTACGCGGCTACGATTGAGTTGAAAACATGTCTGATCAATCCCGCGAGTACCACGCCATAGTTTAGACCGCCCATGGAACGGGGGCGGTATTTCTGCAGCGTCCGAGTGATGTCGATCGCTAGTTCACGTACCGGCGAATTTCCGGCTCCTGGTTTTTCCACTTCCGAAGAGCAGACGCCGGGATCGAGTTTCCCGAGACATCCAGCTCTTTCAGTTTCGCGGGTGGATCAGCGAGGAAATCAACGACGCCGTCCTTTGTGATCTTTGTACGAGCGACTCGCAGGCTTTCCAGAGCTGGCAACTGATGGAGAAACTTCAGGCCCTCATCTGAGACCATTGAATCGTTCAGCGTCAGTTCTCGCAGTTTCGACAAAGGCAGCAACAACTTCAGCGTTTCATCGTTGACGTTTGGGTTGGCTATTTCAAGGACAACGACGTCAGTACGTGAACTCAGAATGCTGTAGTCGGGCCGATCCCAGCCTGTGAGCACCAAATGTCGTTCGCCGGCGATGATACGTTCGCGTTCACCAAGACCCAACAGCAGCTCAAGTCCATGACTGAAGGCAAACGGAGCAGCACCGATCAGCAGACCCGCAAGAATCAGAATCAGCGGCTTCAGAGAAGTGCGAAAGTGAATCAGGCCATAAAGCAACGGCCCGACAGGCGTCGTCAGCACCAATAACGCTGCGAGAAAAATCCCTCTGGAACGATAGGCTTTAGCGATCAGCCATAACTGCCCTGCCAGCAGCAGCAGGAGCCCGCCGAAGAGTAATCCAACGCCAACAACTTCAGACACGGAAATACCCTTCAAGATTTACCTGCGGGCAGCCCCGCTCACTAACAACGGCCTTCTGCACCCCGCGCCGATCGGCGTCCCTGAGCAGCTCGATAGACATCCACATAGCTTTCCGCGCTGCGAGTCCACGACCAGTCACCGGTCATTCCGTTCTGCACAAGCTTTTGCCAGATCGACTTCTGCGAATAGCAATGAATCGCGCGTTCGACCGTGCCGGCAAATGCCTCATTATTGTAATCAGAGAAAGCAAATCCTGTTGCTGTTTCCAAAGATTTTGCAGCGACTTCAGGGCTTTTCGCATCCGACGCGTAGTTGATCACGGAGTCCGCGAGTCCTCCGACTTTGCGAACGATCGGCACCGTGCCGTATCGCAAACTGTACATCTGATTCAGACCACAGGGCTCAAAACGACTAGGCATCAAAAACGCGTCCGCTCCTCCTTCGATCTGATGAGCCAGTGATTCATCAAAACCGATCTCGACTGCGACCTTGGTCGGGTACCGCAACGCCAAATCTCGCAACTTCGCTTCACAAGTCGGATCGCCGGTGCCAAGGAATACCATCTGGATATCCTTCGACAGCAGACGGTCGGCTGATCCCATCACAAGATCAAACCCTTTCTGATCGGCCATGCGCGAAACCATACCGATCAGCGGAGTGCCGCTCTGCTGCGGCAGTTTCATGCGTTGCTGCAGTTGTGATTTGCAGCGGGGCTTTCCAGCGGCCACCGTCGCTGCTGTAAAGTGCGAGGCAAGATGCGGGTCAGTTCCGGGATTCCAAACATCAGTGTCGATGCCGTTAAGAATTCCAACGAGATCCCGATTGCGATATCGCAGAAGCCCTTCCAGACCGTAGCCGCCTTCCGGATGGCAGATCTCTTCAGCATAAGTTGGTGAGACGGTTGTGATCTGATCGGCGAAGGCAATTCCTGTCTTCAACAGGTTCAGATCGCCCCACGCTTCCATCTGATGATGATTGAAGTATCGCCAGTCCATTCCTGTGAGCGGCATATCGAAATGCCAGAATCGGCCCTGATACGCCATGTTATGCAGGGTCATGACCGTGCTGGTGTTTTCAAATCCCGGCCGATTCGCATATTGACTATTGAGCAGCGCCGGAATGATCCCGGTCTGCCAATCGTTGCAGTGAATCACATCGGGCCGCAGAATCATCTGCCGTGAAATCTCCAGCACGGCTCGGCTGAAGAAGCAGAAGCGTTCGCAGTTGTCGACGTATCCGTGCCCGTGTTCCTGATAGAGTTGTCGACGATCAAAATAGTCGGGCTGCCGGACCAGCAGAACTCGTACTCCCGTGCCGGGCAGCTGAGTCCAGTTCACCGTGCCAGCGACTGATCGGCCATTCATCGGAATTGTAAATCGTAGCCCGGTTTCCGAAATTATCGGTAAACCTTTCGCTGATTGCCGCATCAGGAAATAATCCGGCACGATCAGGGTAACGTCATGCCCCAGTTGGTCCAATGACTTAGCGAGTGCTCCGACGACGTCTGCAAGGCCGCCAGTTTTTGAAAACGGTACTGCCTCAGAAGAAGCCAGTACGATACGCAGCGGACGAACTGAGTTAGACATAGAGAGCGTTACTTTCCACAAACGGTGATCTCGCCGGTCTGCTGCTGAGAGTTATTCAGAGAATTCAGGGGCTCTGAACATGATTCTTTTCATGCTACGACTTGAGGCCGAGCGTCCCACGCTTCAACATTCCGAACGTCGCCTCAAACGTGACGATGCACAGAAGAAACCAACTTCGCGGGAGATTCGCCGAATGGCCGATGTTCCGCGATTCTCTCGGATGACGTCCGGTCTTCGACATAGCATGCCACAAAGTCGCTTTGTCGGCTGAGCCTGCTGGGAATCTGACTTTGCCTTTCAGGAAAATCCGGCAGTCTACGGAGCGGGCGACGGTCACGTCCCTTCTGACGAATGTAGCGGTTCTATTGGCGGGAGAGGACGCTCGAGGAAACGGGAATAGCCAAGGTCGCCCCACAATCTGCCCCGAGGCGGCCGTGAACGCCAGGAGCCCATTAGCCGCGAGCATGTTAAATTCTCGCCGAGGCCACAGAGTGACATTTTCAAAGGCGTGGGATAAACTAAGCCCCTGTGTGATGCGTGAATCAGTTTGCCGCTTAAAGCCGCCACAGAATCAGAATGGTTCCCGATGAAGATTGCCTGTGTTCAGACAGACGTCGTTTTTAAAGATATCAATGCCAACCTGAGTTCACTGGAAGCCACAGTACGCAGTGAGGTGAATCAGGGGACGGAACTGACAGTCTTTCCGGAATGCTATTCGACAGGCTATTGCTTCGATTCTCTCGCGGAAGCAATGGAGTTCGGCGAATCTGTTCCGGGGCCTTCGACGGATCGAGTTGCAAAGCTCTGTGCAGAGCTGAAAACTCATGTGGTCTTCGGGATGCTGGAAAAATCCGGCGACCAGTTGTTCAACGTAGCCGTGCTGATTGGCCCAGATGGACTTATTGGCTGTTATCGTAAAGTACATCTGCCGTATTTGGGCGTTGATCGTTTTACAACTCCCGGAGATCGACCATTCGAAGTCTTTGAAGCCGCTGGTGTTCGAATCGGGATGTTGATCTGTTACGACGGCGGTTTTCCGGAAGCAGCACGAGTTCTCTCGATTCGCGGCGCGGACTTGATCGTGCTGCCGACAAACTGGCCGCCCGGCGGCAGTTATATGGCGGAGTTTTCAATCAACTGTCGAGCCATGGAGAACGGGATTTACTTTGCCGCAGTGAATCGAATCGGTATGGAGAATGGCTTCTCGTTTATCGGCAAGAGCCGCATCTGCAGCCCGGTAGGAGCCACAATTAACTCCATCGACGACGCAGTGCCGGGAATTCTGCGAACTGAAATCGACCCGATGATCGCTCGCACAAAGCGTATCGTCCGTGTGCCCGGAAAGCATTTGATCGATCGCATGGCGGATCGTCGTCCGGAAATGTACGCCGCAATCTGTGAACCGCACTCGCTCAAACGTCCGGGACGTGATGAACCGGTTTGACTGGCATCGCCTCAGCCTTGAGAACGGGCCCACGGATGTTGCAGAGCGGAGAACGCAAACCGCAAAGCACTCAGAGAGAGCGTCTCACTCGGATTCCGCGACTCATGGCTGCGTCATGCCTTAGGCCGGCATCGTCCCAGCTGCGAAAAGCCACGATGGAAGGAAAAGCCACGATGGAAGCTATTTCTTTCGCAGCGATCGCGGACGCGACAGAATTTCGTTCACCAGAATGGCATGACGCACGCCGGCTGGCGTCTTGAGGACTGAAAGAATGTCATCGGCCGCCGCGGAACCGGTGTCCGATGCGGACATTTCCACAGGCTTGCTGGATTGAGATCCAAGATGACTCCGGACTCGTTCGTCGATATCTTTTTTGACGAAGTTGTCGACGTCTCGCCCCATATGGCTGCGGACGTGGTCACCAATGTAGGAGTCGACGTGTTCGGCAACGCCCGAGCCCACGTTTCGGGGCTTCTGGCCCTTCTTTGACTGCTGCTGCTGTTGTGAGGCGGCTGGCTGTTTCTGTGGATTCTTTTTCTGGGACTGCTTTGGTCGCTGTTGTTGACGTGAGCCCTGATTCGGCTGATTCTGTGGCCGTTGCGCACTGGCTTGCTGTCGATCCTCGGGCGGCAAACCCTCGAGAAACCGCCCCATACTTTCCTGCGCAGGCGTCAAGGGAGGTCGCTGTGGCGGCGCTACGTTCTTGGCCGCGGCTTGCTTAACGGAATTAATCATTCCGACAATGACCGAGATCAGCACGAAGAGTGGCACAATGAAATCGAGAATATTCTGCATGCATCCCGCTCCGTTCTTCGAATTCCGTCAGGCCGATTCGCGTTCACGCGTATCGGCGGCTTTGTCGCTGCTGGTGTTGTCCAGATCTCTTTGCAGCCGCCCGGGAAGCCGCCGGACGACGGGTCGCGTGCGCGCCTTCGCCATTCGGTCTTCCAATTCAGCCTTCACTTGACGTCTCTGCAAAAAGCCCCGCAGGACTCCATACAAAACGACGGCAACAAAAATTGTGAGCTTTTCCATGGTCGCTGTAAACCTGCCCAACGCCACCCTGCGTTCGCAACTTTAACGTCGGCAGAATCACGGCTCCCCGACAGAACACCAGCATTCTGCCTTATTCATCGTCTCTTCACCAGTGAAGTTGGATTTCTGATGCCTTTGGCGGCTGTTTGAACTGCGGCGACCCCTGACAAAACCGGGAACTGCCGACTTTATGGCATCCTTTCTTTCCGGATGATTCGACGGCTTCTATACTCCCGCTCTTCGCGGCAGGCGGGAGCAGAATCGTCCACATGAAGAACTGGTCGACTTCGGCCCGAACTGTACCGCCGTTTCAGTCATCAATCACATCGATTTCTTCGGATTCAATTCCTGTGCACAGAACTCACAATTGCGGAGAACTCCGTCGCGAACATGCCGGTCAGACTGTCACGCTGGCTGGCTGGGTCAACAGCTACCGCGAGCAGGGCAAAGAACTGGTCTTCGTCGACTTGCGAGACCGCTACGGTAAAACTCAGGTGACCTTCATCACGGAAGAAGGCAGCAAGATCGATTCGATCGCTCGTAAGCTACGCCGCGAAGATGTGATCAAAGTCGTCGGAGAAGTTCGCTACCGTGGCGAGGCCCTGGTCAATTCGAAACTTCAGACTGGTGAGATTGAACTGCGAGCAATTCAGCTCACCGTTCTGTCACGAAGTAAAACGCCGCCGTTTGAAATTGAAGGTGGCGAGCTTCCGAATGAAGAGCTGCGATTGAAATATCGCTTTGTCGACTTGCGACGCCCGGAACTCCAGAAGAGCATTATCCTGCGCCATAACCTTGTGCAGGCCGTTCGCGAATACTTCAACACTCGCGACTTTCTGGAAATCGAAACGCCGATGCTGGGCCGTAGTACTCCGGAAGGCGCTCGCGATTACCTCGTGCCAAGCCGCGTTCACCATGGCAGCTTTTATGCATTGCCACAGTCTCCTCAGATCTACAAGCAGATTTTGATGGTGGCTGGCTACGATCGGTATTACCAGATCGCGCGCTGTTTCCGAGATGAGGATCTGCGAGCCGACCGGCAGCCGGAGTTCACTCAGATCGACGTAGAGATGGCATTCGTCGAGCGAGACGATATTCTGAATACGATCGACGGACTCGTGTCATTTGTGATGCAAAAGGTGCGAGGAGTCACGATGCAGACTCCTCTGCCACGTTACACCTACGCGGACGTCATGGAGCGATTTGGCTGTGATAAGCCTGATGTTCGCTTCGCCATGGAAATCGTCGATATTGGCGATATCGCCGCGGCCAGTGGGTTCGGAGTCTTCAAGGCTGTCACCGCATCAGGTGGACGAGTGCGAGGACTCAACGTTAAAGGCGCGGCGGAAAAATACAGCCGACGTCTGCTGGACGTGGACCTCAAAAACTTCGTCGGAGATTTCGGAGCCAAGGGTCTCGCCTATATGAAGGTCACCGGCGGAAAGCTGGAATCGACCATCGCCAAGTTCTTTACGGACGAGCATCAGCAACAGATTATTGCACGAATGGGCGGCGAAGAAGGAGACCTGCTGCTGTTTGTCGCTGATACTCCAAAGGTCACCAATGCTGCGCTCGCGGCACTGCGTAACCGATTGGGGAAAGAGCTGAATCTCTATGATCCAACTGAGTTCAAGTGCATCTGGGTTCTGGACTTCCCGCTGCTGACATGGAACGCAGAAGAAGGTCGTTTTGATGCGGAACATCATCCGTTCTGCCAGCCAAACCCTGAAGATGCCGAATACCTCAAAACGGATCCAGGTAAAGTTCGAGCGGATAGCTATGACCTTGTTGTGAATGGCTACGAAGCTGCCAGCGGCAGTGTGCGTATTCATGATTCAGAGATTCAGCAGATGGTGTTTGATCTGCTGAACATCAAGTCCGAGGAAGCCGAACGCCGCTTCGGATTTCTGCTTGAAGCTTTGCGATATGGTGCACCTCCGCACGCCGGCATCGCTTTGGGTCTGGACCGTTGGGTGATGTTGTTGGCAGGCGATGAGAACATTCGTGACGTGATTGCGTTCCCGAAAACTCAGAAGGCGGCCGATATGCTCACCGGGGCTCCTGCTCCTGTTGATGATCGCCAGTTGAAAGACCTCCATATTGAAGTGGCTGAACTGCCCAAGAAGTAGCTCAAACAGGACTGCTGTGCAGCGACCATCAACATGGCCGCTGCACAGCAAGATTGTCTTGCGCAACTTTGTCTTGAGCAGCATTGTGCCATGGAGCTGAATGAGGCGAGCTTTTCACTGCGCCATAGCTTCGAACGACTGGGAGTGACGGGAGGAGCAGCGATGTTCCTATTGCTCCACCGAGGCGAGACCAGCAGCCGGTCGCTTTCGCCTTCTGCGTAGAGCCGTTCTGAATTTGTCGGGATGC
>CANHVD010000076.1 GCA_947463775.1 Planctomycetaceae bacterium
AAAAAAGTTCGAGCGGACTGGGCGGAGATTCGAATCTCCGGAAGCTATCCCGAGGGCATTCAGATGCCCGGCCTTTTCGGCGATCTGGTGGAAGGACTTCCCGTTTGCATGGATCGACTGCATCAGGCGGCGAAGGACAAGTCCATCAAAGGCGTCTTGTTGAAGATTGAATCCGTCGAAGTCGGGTGGGCCAGACTGAATGAACTGCAAACGGCCATTGCGGATGTTCGCAAAGCCGGTAAGCCGGTCTGGGCCTGTATGAATGACTGCGGAAACAAAGATTATCTGCTGGCTGCGTCCTGCGATCGCATTCTGATGCCGGAATCCGGGACTCTGATGCTGACTGGGCTGCGAGCTGAAGTCACGTTTTACAAGAACCTGCTGGAGATGCTCGACATCAAGGCAGACATGCTTCGAGTGGGAGCCTTCAAATCTGCTGCGGAGCCTTACACTCGATCGGAAATGAGTGCTGAGTTTCGTGAAGAGATGGAAGCGATCCTGGATGACTACTATCAGGATATGGTGTCGCAAATTGTGGCGGCTCGAAAGCTTCCGGAAGACAAAGTGAAGAGCATTATCGACGAGGGGGTGATCAGTGTGAATCGAGCGAAGGAGATTGGACTGATCGATGAAGTCGCCTATGAAGATCAGCTTGTCTCGCTGCTTGCCGCAGGTGATGAGACTCTGGATGTCCGTATTCGCGAAGATTACAAGAAGAAAAAGGTCAACACGGATCTGGACCTGTTTTCACTGATGGAACTGCTGTCCGGCAGTTCGTCCGATACCGGCAGCACTCGGCCTCGCATTGCAATCCTGCGACTGGAAGGCCCTATTGTTTCCGGCGGTGATCCGATGGGGTTTTTGTCCGAGTCGACCATTAACTCCGACAAGATTGTGCCGTTGATTCATAAGATTTCAAAAGACGCAAATGTCAAAGCGATCGTGTTGCGAGTCGACAGCCCAGGCGGCAGCGCGCTGGCGAGTGATTTGATTTGGCGAGCGCTGGAAGCCAGTGGCAAGCCGGTCGTGGCCAGTATGAGCGATACAGCGGCCAGCGGAGGCTATTACATTTCCATGGGGGCGGAGGCGATTTTTGCAGAGCCAGGGACGCTGACGGGATCGATCGGCGTGGTGGGTGGCAAGGTGGCTCTGGATGGACTGATGAAGAAAGTCGGAGTGACCACGACGGTGATCAGCCGCGGAAAAAACAGCGGAGTGATGAGCATCACGGAAGGCTTTTCAGATTCAGAACGTGACGCTATGCAGGGAATGCTGAACACGATTTACGAACAGTTCACGCAGAAGGCTGCGGCAGGGCGAAAGATGGAGCATGCAAAGCTGGAAGAGCTGGCTCGGGGACGAGTCTACACCGGACGCCAGGCAAAAGCGCTGGGCTTGGTGGATCATCTGGGAACGCTGGCTGACGCGGTCGCTCACGCTCGGAATCTGGCGGGTGATGCGGAGAGCAAACTGGAACTGGAAGACCTGCCTCGTCCTCAAAGTCCTCTGCAGTTTCTAATGGGCAAAACGGAATCCGCCGATCGCCCGTTTGAAGTCTGGGCCGCACTCCTTCCCGCAAAAGCACTGCCTGCGCTGTCGCATCTGAGAACGCTGCGTCTGATTGCGGATGAGCCTGCGTTGACTATTCTTCCTTTCGATGTTCGGATGGATTGATCGGCTTGGCTGTTTCCGTTTTGCCTTTGTCAGGGTGCCCGTTCGAGTTTGGCCTGAAGGTTTATCGCAGAGAGCCGAGTTCCAGACACCTTTTTCAACGGTCGTCTGCTCAAATCGAGGAAATCGACCAAGGCGTCAGGCTCATGTCGATGGGACTTGTGATTCTTCTTCAGCGCCCCTCAATTGCACAAATCCATTTGCGGCGTTGACTGTGGCGTTAGGACGCTTCGGGAAACAAAGAATCGTCATCTTGCCAACGGACGCGGCTTGCACTGCAGGTTAGTGCAATGAGACAAACTCGCTGCTGTTGAGGTAGGCCCAGAGCATATCCTCGGTGGCAGTTTTCATGGCCTGCTCTGCTGGCAGAGATCTGGACAGTGCTCGATAGCGATTTCGGAATGCCTTTTCTTCATTTTCCGTGGCGCCACGATTCAGCGTCGCCATGGCAAGGCGTTCCGGAGCCTCTGATACGGTTCGATCCTGCAGCGATTTTGTGACTTCACCAGCCGCTAGAGGAATGGCCGACTCAATGTCTTCACCATTCATCATTAACATGGCCTGCGAGATATTGCCGTCGAAAGTCAGCTGTTCGTCATTTTCATCGGTTCCGTAAGACCGGACAAACTGCTCAACCCACTCTTTGCGATGCGTGGTTCCGACGGAGGAATCGATCGGCTGCTGCGAGACAGATCGGATCGCAATGCGAATCGAATCATAAACCTGCTCCGGCCCCATTTGCCGCGGATAGGCTCTTGAGAAGAGTGGCGTGCCACCTTCCTGTGGATCGTCGACAGCCAATGCGGCTTCTGACTGGACGCTCGAAAGTCGAAAGGCCTGAGACAGCGTCATCCAACGCATCAGTCGTCGCATGTCATAACCTGACTGCACAAACGCCTTCGTCAGATGATCGAACAACTCCGGATGACTGACCGGGTTGTGCGGGCCAAGATCATCCACGGGCGCTGTGAACCCGTGACCGAAGAACTGAGCCCAGGTACGGTTCACCATTGCACGAGCGACCTGATGATTGCTGTCAGCGTTCAGTAGTCGCACCAATTCCGTGCGACGAGACGTTGTTCCGTCTGCCGGCAGGGCTTCGCCCGCGAATTGTGGGGGGACGGCCTTTTTACGGCCAAGTCGGTCGTCATAAAATGTCATTCCTGATTCACCGGAATCAGCCAGGGTCCAGACCTGACGGGTCGTCCCGGATTCGGCATCGGCAGTGACTGGAATTCGTTTTCGTTCGGCCTGTTTGAAGAACGCATTCAGACTCCAGAATTCCTGCTGGCTGCGTTCTTTGGCGAACGGATGGTCATGGCATTGCGTGCAATGAACCTGTTGACCAAGAAACAGACGAGCGGTCACAGCCGTTGCCGGTGTAGCCTGGTCATTCAGGTGAGCCAACAGGAAGTTCGTCGCTCCGTTTTCATCGCTTCGACCTTCCGCAGCGATCAACTGGCCAACGGTCTCCATCCACGGTCGATTCTCTGTGAACTGTTCGAGCAGGAATGAGTACAGTGATTGCTCGTCCACATCTCGCGGATTCGAACGACCGATCAGAAGATTTGTCCAGTTGACCGCAAGGTTCTCTGCCGTCAGCGAGTCGGCAAGGAGCGAGTCAACCAATTGGTCTCGCTTTCGAGGTGAGCTGGCGGTCACATACTCAGAAGCCTGCTCAATTGTGGGGATTCGACCTGTCAAAGTCAGGTAAGCCCTGCGGACCCATTCGTGGTCGCCTGCTTCTGCAGCTGGCTGGATCTTGTTGTCTTCCCATGCTGTGCGAATGAGCCGATCGATCTCTTCAACAACATCAGCATCACTCAGGTCAGCAACAAATTGCTCTGAAGTCTGGACTGGCACGGAGGCCACTGCAATTACATCGGGACGCTGCGGCTGGGTCTGGGCTATTCCATCAAGTTTCAGAGGTGGAACTGGTACTACGTCTTCGGCAGGCACAGAATTCTCAGACGTCGTAGTAATTTCGGAAACTGATGTCTGAGTTGAGATGTCGGTCTCATTTGACGCGACTGAAACTGGACCGGGTAATTGATTCTGTCGGATAACCAGCAGTAATACTGCCAAGACAGAAACCATGAAGCTGGCGGCGATGACAATTCGCCTTGACCCTCGTGCACGCAACATCCCTGGACTGAGTGGTGCGTGGGGGATCGCTTTCCGAACCGCTTCGATCAGTTCCAGATCATCTGTTTCTGCAACAGGTTCTCCAAGTTCATCTAATTGATGGCCCGGCGAAATACCACCGCCCCATAGTAACTGACCATGCAACTGAATCATCTCGATAAACAAAGACTGGCAGTCCGCATCTGTCCGGAGCAGAAACTGCAGACGATCCAGCTGTTCATCGGTGAGAGCTTCCTCGCAATAAAGATTTGCGAGATTCAGAAGTTCGTCATGAATTGTCATTGTTGGACTCCCCCGGTCGAAAGTCGACGGCGGACACATTCCAGAAGCACGCGTCGAACTCGCCCCAGAGATTGATAAACGGAATTTGCCGGCCGACCCATTTGGTGCGCAACTTCCTCACCGGTCACGCCAGCCAGATATCGGCGTTGCAACAGTTCCTGGTCGGAAGACCGGAGCTTGCTGATACAGGCCGTCAGGGCGTCGCGTCTTTGCTCCTGATCGACCGGCTGTTCCTCGATCTTTCGAGCCAGCAGATCCACAACATCTTCCCCCATCAACTGCAATCGATGATGCCGACTGCGACGAAAACGGAATACTTCCAGTCTTGCTATTGCCTTACACCACGCCGTGAAATTCGTCCCAGGCTCGAACTGTTTCCATTTGCTAAGGATCACCACATTCGTTTCCTGAAGTACTTCTTCGGCATCAGCGGCGGTCCTGACCAAAGGCAGAATGAACAGATAGATCGATCTCTGAGTCTGCGTAAACAGCCGAACGAAATCTTCACCCGGGCCTGACTGAGAGTCAGGTTCCGGCGATCCGTCAGATTTATCGGCAACCATTGCCATCGCTCTGCTCACTGAAAACCACCGGCTCCAGACATAACGGAAGCCCGGTCCTACAGGGAAACCGGGCTTCCGGACACTCTCTGATCATCTCTTCCGAATGGCCATATCAGCCAATCAGCTCCTGAATCGGAGTTCCGCCGTTGGCCAGCTTCATTGGGCGACCACGCTTTGAAGTGTGAACAGTGCTGACAGGAATCCCCATCGCCATTGCCACGGTGGCCCAGATGTCGCCTGGCAGATAAGCCTTGCTGCCATCAGCAATCTGAACGCCGTCCTTATCGGTTGCACCAACAGCCTGACCATTCTTCAGCCCGCCGCCACCCATCATGACGCTCCATGAAGCCGCCCAGTGATCGCGACCGACGTCCTGATTGATACGAGGAGTACGACCGAATTCGCCCATCCATACAAGGACTGTATTTTCCAGCATACCACGACGCTTCAGGTCAGCAGTGATGGCGGAAATACCCTTGTCAAGCTGCGGCAGACGCTGGTTCTTCAGAGTATCGAACACACCGGCGTGCAGGTCCCAGCCGCCCATGTTGACTTCCACGAATGGAACGCCAACCTGAACCAGACGACGAGCCATCAACAGACCCTGTCCGAAACCGTTGGTTCCGTAGGCGTCTTTGGTTGCCTGAGATTCTGCTTCAAGACCAAGACCAGCATCAGCCTTAGCTACGTCAAACGCTGCCATCTGACGAGAAGTCATCAGATTCTTCGCGTTCAGGTAGACGTCCTGGTGAGCCTTTGGCAGTTCGCCGCGGCCAGACTTGATGAAGCCGGATTCGATCTCATCCAACATTGTCAGGCGAGCACCCAATCGGGCTTTGCCTTCTTCCGTTGGAGCATTTCGAATACGTCCAGTGTTGTCCACAACGAATGGGGCGTGAGTCATGCCAAGGAACCCGGCCTGACCAGCACCACCGTCAACTGACACGAACGCTGGGATCTCAAGAGCCTTGCGATTCTTGCCAATTTCATAACTGACTACCGAACCAAACGTCGGGTGAACCACGGTTGGATTAGGCACGTAAGAAGTCTGCATGTAATAGCGACCACGGCCGTGGTCCGCTTCACGAGTGCTCATCGACCGCACCAGAGAAAGATCGCCGAACACCTTGGCCGTTTCCGGCATGTGCTCGCTGATCTGCACTCCCGGTGCCGCCGTGTCAATCGGCTTGAACTCGCCACCGTTCTTGGATCCTGGCTTCAGGTCCCAAATGTCAATTGTTGGAGGACCGCCACCCATCCACATCAGGATGCAAGCCTTCTGCTTTGACTTCACAACATCCGCATTCGCCTGCAGGTGCGACAGGAAATTCATCGCTGGGACAGTCGCTGCAGCGGTCGCCATGTGCTGCATGAAGTGTCGGCGATTCATTCCGTAGTTATTCCAGAGTGACATTAAAACTCTCCCAATTGAAGGTCAGTGGCCCGACACGATGCCGAACCTGCAGGGTAGGATCAAACGTTTGAAGGGGATTAGTGAATAAACACAAACTCGTTGGAATTCAACAGGGCCCAGAACAGGTCCTGATATCCCATGAGCTTTTGATTTCCGTAACTCTTGAGCATCTTCTGGACCTTACCAATTTCAGTCTTGGTAGGATTTCGGCTGAGTGCCGCAAGATACAGTTCCTGAATCTTCTGAGCTTCGTTCCCTGGTGAACTCATTGATTCAAACAGGAAACTACCTCGCTCAACACTGCATGCCTTATCCATCAGCTCGCTGTTCATCATCATGAGAGCCTGAGGAATTGTGCCGTTAAAAGTTGTCGACTCGTCATTCTCATCATTCTCGAATGCCACAACAAATTGCTGCATCCAGATACGTCGCTGTTCTTCCTGAGCACCCCAGCCACCTCGGCCGGACTTGTGAGCATTGCTTGCAACAATCAGCGAGTCATACATTTGCTCGGCTTGCATAGACTTCAGATACATGTGACTGAACAGAGGCACCTCGCCAGCACCAGGATCGTCGATTTTGTTCTTGTCGTTGTACTGACTTGTGAGTCCGTAAGCTTCACTCGAGACAATCCAGCGGATCAGTTCCTTAACGTCATAGTTAGCCGTAACAAACTCTCGTGACAACCGTTCCAGCAAATCCGGATGACTTGCAGGATTGTGTGGGCCCATATCATCGACCGGACGAGTAAACCCGTAACCAAAGAAGTGGCTCCAGGTACGATTGACCATGGCCTGGGCAATCTGCGGAGGAGCACCATCAACTGGCTGAGTAATCAGCTTGCCAAACTCAACACGGCGATCCACGCCCACGCCGGGGTCTACTTCCAGACCCTGAAAGCGAGGATACGCAACCTGCATCACACCGCTGCGTTTTTCGTAGTAAACAGGACCAGAAAATTCCTGCCACACAACCTCTGAGTAATCGTCGACCATACGCCCTGTGTTAGGATCCAGCTTGCGATGGTCAATCTTGCCGACCTGACGGAAGAAGCTGTTGTACTCCCAGAACTGATCCTGTTGCCACTTGTTGAAAGGATGATTGTGACACTGAGTACACTGCACCTGCAGCCCCAGAAACAATCGAGCCGTCATGGCGGTTAACTGAACGCCTTCGTCGGCGTTCTGCATCTGAGCCAGAGTGTAGTTGACCGCACCATTTTCTTCGTAGTGACCAGAAGCCGTTACAATGTCGACGACAATCTCATTCCATGGACGATTTTTTGCGAACGCTTCTCGGAAGAACTTCTCCATACCCGTTCGGCTCACTCGTTGAGGAGCCCCGCGACCGATACAGTTGTTCGACCAGACCGTCGTAAAGTTTCTTACGTAGTCCTCATGCTCCAGTAGTTCTTCAGTCAGCACAGAACGCTTACGAGGACTCTCATCAGCCAGGAACTTGCGAGCTTCCTCCATCGTGGGGATTCGCCCGAGCAGGTCCAGATAAATCCGGCGAACCCACTCTTCATCGCTTGCAGCTGCCGAAGCCTCAATCTCGTTGTCCTGCCAACCCTGACGGATCTGCTGGTCAATAAATTCCCCCAGAGGAACCTCAGCACCCGCCGCGGCAACTGTCGCTTCTTCTGACTTCTTTGCTTCATCAGCCGACAGATTGGAGTCAAAGCCGGCCAAAGTCAGCACCAGGCCAAGACTACCAAACAATCGAAAAAAGCTTCTTCCGCTTTGCATCGCCAAGTTACTCCTGAACTTCTTAAGGCTCGCATTTGCCCCTGTTCCACTTTACAACAACAGGATGCATGTATGTTCGTGTGATTTTACTGGAATTCCAAATAAAATCACGGACTTATGAACATCCGCCCACATATCGTTGCAGAATAGCAACAGTTTGTCATCGAAATCCATCAAATCTGCAAACCTGACCAGGGCAACTTTTCCATGAAAATCACGTTTCTTGGGGCCGCCGGGGAAGTCACGGGCAGTCAGCATCTGATCGAGACAGACTCCATTCGTCTGTTGCTGGACTGCGGCTTGTTTCAGGGGCGATCTGAGGAGGCAAGGCCGAAGAACGAACGTTTTCGCTGTACGCCCCAAAAACTTGATGCGGTGATTCTCTCCCACGCTCATATCGACCATTGCGGCAACCTGCCGGGGCTCTACAAAGCTGGCTTTCGAGGACCAATTTACTGCAGCGAAGCAACGGCAGATATTGCCACGATCATGTTGCGGGATAGTGCAAAGATTCAGGAAGAAGACGCGCGTTACGCTCAGAAGAAGGCCCGACAACAGGGGAGCACCGCGAAGCCCCTTTACACGGAAGACGATGCGAAGAAGACGGCCAAGCTTTTTGAAACGGTCCCGTTCCATGAATGGACTGAGATCATGAATGGAGCTCGCGTGCGTCTGCATCATGCTGGGCACATTCTGGGGGCGTCCGTCGTGGAACTCGAACTGCTGGACGTGGGGGAATGGAAGCGAGTTGTCTTCACCGGGGATCTTGGCCGACGCCAGCAGCCAATCCTGATGGATCCTGAAACCGTCGAACGCTGTGATGTACTGATTTCGGAGTCCACCTACGGCGACCGCCTTCACGAAGATTCCAGCAACGTCAAAGCCGAGCTTCAGCGAGTCATCTGCGCAGCATCGCGTTCGCAGGGTAAAGTCATTATCCCGGCGTTCAGTCTCGGCAGAACACAGATGCTGGTGTATCTGCTGAACGAGCTTCGCAACGAAGATGCGCTTTGCAGAGTTCCTGTCTTCATCGACAGCCCGTTGGCGATTCGTCTGACGGATGTCCACCGCGAACATGCCAATGTGATGGATAGTGATGTTCAGGAAACACTGAAGTATGACGCTGACGTCTTCGACTTTCCCGGACTCACGTATGTTCAGTCGCAAGATGAGAGCATGGCCTTAAATCGCCGTCCCGGGCCGTTCGTGGTGATCGCTGCAGGCGGCATGTGCGAGAATGGTCGCGTAGTGCATCACCTCAAACACAGCGTTGCCGACGAGAATAACACTATCATGATTATCGGCTTCCAGGCAGAGCATACTCTCGGTCGAAAAATCGTCGAACGTCGTCAGGAACTCCGCATCCACGGCAATACTTTACCGCTCCGTGCAAAAGTGGAGATCATCAACGGCTTGTCTGCTCACGCTGATGCCGGTGACTTTGAGTGGTGGTTCGGTGAACTGCTCAAGAAAGGGGGAGCTGGACAGATCTTTCTCGTGCACGGTGAATCTAAATCAGCGACGGCTTTAAGTAAGCTCGTTGAGGAATGCTCAGACCTGCCGCCGATCATTCCCCAGTTCGGGCAGTCGTTTGATCTTTAAGCAAGCTCTGGGACTGGTGATATCTTCCATGAACACACGTGAACCCTCCGATGTCGTTACGAATCACCTGCGAATTCTGTGAGGCAAAACTGACCATCCGAGACGACAAGGTCGGTCAGGAATTCAAATGTCCCTCGTGCAGAAAAACAATTTCGGCGCGAGCGACTGCCGCGAACAATCAGAGCGATGGCTTGGTTCCTGCCGAGAATCAAGCTGCCGAATCGTTTGATGAAGGCTCTCAAGGCTTTAACTTCGTCGAGGAGTTCGATCTCGGAGGACTACTTCCCGAGGCGGATCCTTCAACGGACGATTTGTCTCGCATGCCCCCTGCTCGCAAAATGACTTCCCGAGGCAAACAGCTCAAAACAAAAGTCGCTGCAAACGATGCCCCGAGTACTCGTTCCAGATCCCAAAACATTTGCACTGTTTGCCAGAAACGAATGGATCCCGGAGTACGCTACTGCACTGGTTGTGGTCACAATAATTTCGATGCGGATGCCGTAGCGGTGGATGCTCAGCTGAAAATGCAAACTCGAATGGAACAGCTCACCGCATCACTAGGCGTCGCACGCATTCTGAAGATCTTTAGTCGCATGTTTCGCTAGTGGCCTCACGTTATTTCGTTCGCGAATCCTCTGGAACAATCGGCATGAGTTTCCATCCGCCAAAAGATTACGCCTCAAGAAATACAGTTCTTCCGCGCATGGCTTTTTCGGCGATGTTGTTGGCCTGCGTGTTCCTCACAAAACCCGGGATGTGCTCGGCCGACGACATTTCGCCAGTTGTCGAGATCGTGAAGACTCACTGCATCGAATGCCACAGCGCAGAAACAAAAGAAGGCGGCCTCGATCTCACACGTCCCGGAGTCGACCTGAAGGACTCACATCAGCGAGCTCAGTGGATTCACATCTACGATCGAGTCCGCAAGAACGAAATGCCGCCGGACCCTCAGCAGCTTCCCGAGGCACAACGCGATCAAGTGCTGCAGACGCTCGAGCCGTTGTTGCATGACGCTGATATGGCTGACGTGATGGCCAATGGTCGTGGCCCCATGCGGCGCGTTAATCGCGATGAGTTCGCACAGAACCTCCGTGATCTCCTGCAGCTGCCGGATTTGAACGTTCGCGAGATTCTTCCGGAGGATCGAGTCGGTCATCATTTCAACAAGACGACAGCGCTGCTGGATCTTTCGCGGGTCCAACTCATGGCGTTTCTGGATGCGACCGAGTCTGCTCTTTCGCAAGCCACCGCCAGCGGCATGACTCCACCGCCCGCTGCAAAGCATCGCTTCCTGGCGACTCAGATGTTTCAGGAAGCGGAAACGTTTGGAAATCGTGAGGCCATGTTCTACGCAAAGAACAATCAATTGTTACCTCTCAATGGTGGTGAGCTGGCGGAACTGCGTCGCACTAATCAGCACGATCCGGAAGCCGAACTGGCTATCTTCCGTTCCGCTCACTGGCCTTACTATGGCTATCCACATGGCTTCGTGGCGACATTGCCGGGAAGATATAATGTTCGCTTCTCAGCGCGAGCTGTGCAGCAGCAGCCGGGCTTTCAATTGGTGCCTGCCTCTAAACCAACTGCAATGACGTTTCGAGCCCGCAAGCCGTCCGGCGCGGACGTGTCCGGTGACGTTCGAGCAACCGGTGGAGTGATGGATGTCGCTCCGGAAACATCCATCTATGAAACGACGATTCTGCTGAAGCCCACGGAGACCTTTGAGTACAGTCTGCTTGGTCTACCCGTTCCACTGGCAAGGAATGTGAACAACGGACCGCCCGAGTATCGCTATCCCCCTTTCCCTCAAGGAGGTCAGCCGGGCGTGGCATTCCAGTGGCTGGAGATCGAAGGCCCCGTGTCGTCCGCAGAATGGCCACCGGCGTCGCATCGAATTCTGTTCGATGAACTGCCGATTACGGCCTCGGCACCCGGCTCGAAGCTTCCCGTTTCGGTTATCACGGAATCGCCAGAAGCCGAAGCCAGACGTCTCTTGCGGCGATTTGCAGATCGAGCCGCTCGGCAACCAATCGAGAACTCCCAACTTGAGCCTTTCGAACAGTTGATTCTTTCTCGCTTGAAGGCCGGAGACAACTTCACAGAAGCGATGCTGGCGGGTTATCAGGCGTTCCTTTGTTCCGGCCACTATCTGTTTCTCAACGAACCAATCCCGGGCGTTACTGAGGGCGATCATTACGCCATCGCGTCTCGCCTGTCGCATTTGCTGACGAACTCTGCGCCAGACCAGATGCTGATCGACAAAGCTGCAAACAAGCGGCTGCTCAACAGAGCCGAATTGCAAATCGAAACCGAACGTCTGATGGCGTCGCCTGCTTTTGACCGCTTCATCACCAACTTCACGGATTATTGGCTCAATCTTCGTCAGCTCTATCGCGACGAACCAGACTCACGGCTCTATCCGGAGTACCGATTCGACAACTATCTTGTGGAATCCATGGAACGCGAAACGCGCGGATTCATTGCTCTGCTGATGAAGGAAAATCTGCCCGCTGCGACTCTGGTGGCGACTGACTTCGTGCTGGCGAATGATCGACTCGCCGATCATTACAAACTCGAGCCGCTCAGTGGATCCCGCTTGCGGAAAATCTCGCTGCCACCGGACAGCCCCTATGGAGGTTTATTGACGCAGGGAGCGATCCTGAAGGTCACGGCCAACGGAACAAATACATCGCCCGTCGTACGTGGAGCGTGGCTGACGGATCGCATTCTGGGTGATCCCCCGCCCCCGCCTCCGGCGAGTGTTCCAGCGGTCGAACCCGACATTCGCAGTGCGACGACGATCCGCGAACTGTTAAGGCTGCACACCGAATCCGCAAGTTGCGCCGCCTGTCATGCCAGATTTGATCCGGTCGGGCTCGCTCTGGAGAACTTCGACGTACTTGGTGCCTGGCGCGATCGCTATCGAGCACTCGAACTGGGCGAAGCCATCACCGGAATCGATCGCGCGGGGCATGACTTCAGCTATTCACTTGCCTCCACGGTCGACGCCAGTGGTCAGCTTCTCGACGGTCAACAATTCCGTAATGTGCGTGAGCTAAAACAGATCCTCGCCGAGAATCCTCGCCAGTTGGCTCGCAACCTGATCCACCAATGGACGGTTTATGCGACGGGGACTCCTGTGCGATTCTCTGATCGTCGCGAAGTCGAAAAGATTCTTGATGAGTGTTCCGCTCAACAGTATCCGATCAAGGACCTCTTTGTCAGGTTTATTCAAAGTCGAATCTTCTGCGGCTCAGAAACGCCGTGAAGCGAGCCCTTCGCTTTCCTCATGGCAAAGCCAGGCTAAGACTACCTTTTGTCACTTAATCGCTGGCAGCTTCAGATCTGCCGGCGCGACACCGATAGCAGGCCGTTCGAACTTGTCTCCGAAGTCGCAATATCCGTCCAGGAATCCGCCATGACTCAGGAAGAACTGTCCCTCTTCCACGCCCATGTAGCGATCAAACCGATCTGACTTACCGGTTGGGTCGTGGCTGAATGTTGCCGTAGTGAGTTCGACCCATTTCTGGTCGGCCGTTCGAATCCATTGATTTCCATACCGAGCCTTTCGCAATAGATGCCCGTTATGGCCGCCAAAGTTTTCGCTGAAGCTATGAAGGCCTCGAAGATAGCCGCCTTCCTTGGGGGCTTTCCACGAAGAGATCAGCATCCATTCTTTTCGCTCAGGATGGAACCAGTAGCCGGAGAAAATCGTAAACGTCTTTTCAACTGGTTCAGCGGTGACGATGAACCTTTGTTTCTCCCCTGTTTTCCACATGTACTTCAGATGGCTGTGGCCGCCTGTTCCCTCGTTGCCGAAGTCGCCAGAATAAACTCCGTCTCCCTTTCCCATGAGGCGCACTCGATTTTCATCACCAACCTTCTTGCGATCGACGGCTTCCTCACCACTGTCCCAAACACTGAAGATGATACGACGTTCGGTCGGGCTATTGACCTGCATCCCGAAGTAGCCACGATGCCAGCCACACGCCATGTAAAACGTGGCAACGGGTTCCTCAACAGCCGTCACTTCGCAATAAAACGCGTCAACATCGAGATCACGATCAACAGGATAGGCCAGATGTACGGACGCTGCATTCCGTCGCTCTTTCATGTTGAAATGAACGCCTTTTGTCGCAGGTCCATCCAGCACAAGAGACTCAATGTCGCCAGCAGATTGGCCTGCGGGATTTAACGATTTCAGTTCGATCTTCTGATGTCCTGCATTGGGGACATTGAAGCTTCCGAAGTTTACCTCGACTGCCGTCCCAGGTCCCTTGCCATCAAGTTTCACTTCACGAGATGTCGCTCCAATCGAAAGTTTCAGTCGTGACTCCGTGTTCTTCTCGAGTCGAATCAAGACTTTTGCTGTGACTTCACCAGCAGCCTGGAATCTCCCATACCAGTTGATGGTCTGAGTCGGATCATCCCAATGAGTGATGCCTTGATCCTCGGAAATTCGGGCGGCAGACGGATCGGGCAACATATAAGCCGTAAAGGCCGGCACTTGGACTTCGCCACAGAAGCCAGTTTCAGTGGGCAGAAAACTGAAGACCAGGGCAGAAGCCACCAAAGTGCAAATACGATTGGCCATAAACACAGTTCTTCACCAGATAGTTAAGTGAAATTTCGCCGCTAACCCCAGCAATACACCGCGTTTCGATCTTTGGCGTGAGCCATAAAACTGCAGGCGGTCCAGCGAATTTTCTGGCCGGCAACAGGTGTAACACGATGCAGATAACGGCCGGAATCGACAATAATCAGATCGCCGGCATTCAGAGAAAATGCGACGGACGACAGCTGACTGAGATCCGGCTTATTGGTCGCAGAATCATCGTTTAACAGGCGAGCATTCTCCGGCTCGACTCGATAATCGAAGATCTCCAGAGCCCCACCGTCTTCTGGTTTTCCGATCAGTAAAACCATCGAATACATGTGACTCGACACCAGCGTCTGCAAATGCTCATAGGCCGGTCGCAGAGACTGTTCGTTATCACAATGAGCTGTGATGTAGCCGCCTTCAC
>CANHVD010000077.1 GCA_947463775.1 Planctomycetaceae bacterium
TGCATGACCATGACCACATGCATGACCATGACCACATGCATGACCATGACCACATGCATGACCATGACCACATGCATGACCATGACCACATGCACGACCATGACCACATGCACGACCATGACCACATGCACGACCATGACCACATGCACGACCATGACCACATGCACGACCATGACCACATGCACGACCATGACCACATGCATGATCGCCGGTGATAACAACGCTGTCGCCTGTGGTACTGCTTCCAGGCTGAAATGCACGGGGGGCTTTTGCAATCCATCGCATGGAGCGAGATGTCTACAACGGACTCCTCTTGCTCTGCAAAGAACCTATTTTGTAACCGCAATGCGCAATCCGTCGTATGCTGGCGCGACGTTGGGTGGCAGTTCTTTGAGCAGCTCGTCGTAGTCCAGCTCGTGGGACATATGAGTCAAGTAAGCCTGACGAGGCTGTAACTGACGAATAAGATTCAGAGCGGCATCGAGATGCAGATGCGTCGGGTGTGGCTTGTGACGCAGAGTATTGAGCACCAGCACATCCAGATTTTTCAGTTGCTCTCGACTGTCAGCCGGGATTGTGGAAACGTCCGTACAAAACGCCACGTTCCCAATGCGAAACCCCAGGATCGGCAGTTCTCCATGCTTCAACCTGATCGTACGAATATCGAGACCAAGCAACGAAAAATTCTGCCCCTCAGTAATTCGTTCGAACCTTAGCCGAGGCGCTGCGTACTTGTGCGCATGCGTTGACGGATCAGAGAACGCATAGGAAAAGGTCTGCCGAATTTGTTCCTCGACAACTTCTTCACAATACAACGGAACAGAATCATCCAACTGAAAGCCAAAGATCCTCAAGTCATCAATGCCCATGATGTGATCGGCATGACTATGAGTAAAGATGGCCGCTCGAATCAGGGTCGCTCGTTCTCGAACCAACTGCAACCGCAGTTCCGGCCCGGCATCGATAATCATTTCTCCCTGCGATGTTCTGATCAGAACACCAGATCGCATGCGACGATTTCGGGGATTGTCTGAAAGGCAAACTGAACACCGACAACCAACGACCGGAACTCCGATACTTGTCCCGGTCCCCATAATGACCATTTCAGCCAGTACTTCTGGCTTCAAAGTATCTTCGCAATTCTGGGTCATGGAATGTCGCGCTAACTCGTTGAGTTCCTGATTTGGCAATTCCAAAGGGAAATCAAGCAAGCAGAATTCCTCTCCCGGGCCGGTCCGACCTTGTCGGTCCAACAGCCACAAAACAAAGAACTCGCTCACGATTTCTTCCGTGGCAAGCTGCGAATCTCAGAATCACTGACGCGTGATCGGTTCAACGCGAGCACGACGACACCGGACGAGTCGAGTAATTCCAGGCTCCGGCGGACTGTGAAAATTGGCTGGTCGTCAATCTGCACTCCGCGCTACGGAGTTTCGCAGTTTCGAATCAGAATTGAAGGGTTCCGTCGAACTCAAAAATAAATCCCACTGAATGATTCCCGCAGACGGACAACTATTTCCAGCGATGCGGCATCCTCCAGACCGAGTCACTTACAACAGCACGCATCTAAACAGTTCGCGGGTCAAGCGGTACTCAGAGGCTCACCGTCACTAAGAGCCTTTTCAGCATCTAGAGATAAAGGCAGTCTTCCAGAGACTCCGAGAGGACAAATCAAGCTTTGTCGTTCGCCAGTGGAGAATTCAGGATCTGACGGCTGATGCCTACAGTCCTCCATTGCCCCGTATGGGCCGACTTAACTGGCCTTTTCCAGCTCATTCCATCGGGCAAGTTTGTTTCGCAGAGTTCGCGCTGTTACGCCCAACTCAGCGGCCGCTTCCGTCTTGTTCCCACGGCATCGTTCGATGCGGGACAGAATCACGAATCGTTCAATGTCTTCCAGCGGCATATTCTGATATCCGCCGGGCAACTCCGCCGTCGCTATGCCAGAAACGCTGGTCTGCGGGGCGATCCGAAGCTCTGAGCCGACTCCAAAATCCAGTCGGCAAATTGTATTGGTCTCGGACTCGACACACGCACGATGAATCACATTACGAAGCTGTCGGACATTTCCCGGCCATTCGAAATTCATCAGCGAAGGCATCAGCGCATCACTCACAGCAGTCACAGGAGTCTCATTTTCCTGACCGAACAACTTCAGAAAATGATTGACGAGCACCGGAATATCTTCGGTTCGTTCGCGAAGCGGTGCCAATCGCAGCGAAAGGACATCAAGGCGATGAAACAGATCTTCACGAAACCGTCCGGCTGCGACTTCTTTTCTGAGATCCCGGTTTGTCGCTGCGATGATCCGAGCATTCATCCGCTGAACTTCAGTACTGCCGACTCGCAGATACTCCTGAGCCTCCAGAACTCGCAGTAACTTAGCCTGTGTTGGCAGGGGCAGTTCTCCGATTTCGTCGAGAAACAAAGTACCATCACCGGCAGCGTGCAGGAATCCGTCATGCCTGCGAGACGCACCCGTGAACGCTCCCTGTTCGTGACCAAATAATTCACTCTCTGCCAGCCCATCATGAAAGGCAGCGCAATTGACACGGACGCAGGCACGCGAAGCACGCGGGCTATTGTCATGCAGGTATTGAGCCAGCAATTCTTTCCCGGTTCCGCTTTCCCCGGAGATCAGCACTGTCCCGGATGAACGTGCAAAACGGCGTGCTCGTGCGAGTGTGTCATGCATCGAAGATGATTCAAAGATCAGCATGAGAATTCTGCATCAGGTGGAGAAGAGTGAGAGGATCAGACGGCAATTGTGAGGAGAAAAGGCGAGTCAGAGAGATCTCATGGACTTCTGATAAGCCACCTGCATGTTTCGCTGGCGGGATTCTGCATCGATTTGAGGGATCAGCTCAGACCGAACATCTTCAAACGTGTGCTGCAGTTGATCGATACGACTGATAAGAGCTTTCAACAAAGCTTCATGACGTCCCAGAGTTGTCCGAAGGTCCGTGGTCAAAGTCCCTTTCCCCTGAGTGAATCGTGAGTAAGCCGCAGACACTCGTTCCTGGGCAGCCACGACCAGTTCCAGCGATTTCTGAAGCTGACCGACGGCGTCCGGATTGCCCAGATTTCGCTGAACCGCCGCCGTTTCGAGCCGCTCAATCACACCCACGGCCGCTTCAAAGACGACGCTCTGTTCCTTAACACAAGCCTGCAGTTCTCGTTCGGGCTCAGTCATGTTGCCAGAAGTATTTAGTCGAGAGTTCTGATTGTCTCTAATGTTCACCATGCTTTGGCTCCTTTACCGCAGGTGCAAAATGCGTGATGCGTTCCTTTGCAGGCTTCCCTGTGCGGGAAGATGTCTGGCTTGAAGACGAAGTCGCGGATGGTCCATGTGCGTCGTCGTCGTTGCTTCCGGATGGTTGGGATCCTTTTCCGGACTTCGTTGAGCCGGATTTGGTTGAACCTGAACCAGATTTTTTCGAGCCGGATTGGCCAGTGACATTGCCTGATGAATCGCTGTCGCGTTGAACACCCGCAAACGGACTTTGAAGGTTCTCCTCGGAATTCCCGGCATCCTCTTCGAGCGAACTTTGAAGCTGACGAATCTGCTCCAGCACATCGACCCACCAGCGAGACTGTTCACTCAGCCATCCTGCTTCCGGCTGATCTGCGATTCGCCGATAGCGATTTGACGCCTCCGCGTTGCGTCCCATTCGACGAAGACAGTTCGCCATCTGGTAGTCCGTCCAGATCTGCTGCTGCGCTGTCAATTCTGCCATCTCTGTCTGTTCATACATTTTCATCGCCAATTGGTATTCCCCAACCGCGTACAAGTTGTTGGCCAGTCCCAATCGATCGATTGGACCGTGGACTACAGCGTGTTCCGATGCAGCATGTGGAGCATTCTCAGTCGCTGAATGTCCATGAGCTCCGGATTCAATATGCGAGTTCTTCGTCTGATGGCCGTCTTCGCTGGCTGACGGCTCACCCGCGTTGAGATCGGACTCATGTCCTCCATTCTCAGGGGCATGGTCATGCGGTGCTGCCGGATGTTCCGTTACAGCATCTGCCGAATCACTTTGTCCAGAGGCATCATGGGGCGCCGGACCATGATCACCATGATCCGTCGCATGACCTTCTGTTTCAGGGTGGCTGGTTTCGGGAGACTCATGCCCATCAACTGGTGGCAGTAGTTCTTCCGAATGCCCATCCAGTCCCGCCTCTTTATCCGGAGCAGCGTGGCTTTCCTGAGGATCGTTGTGTAGTTCATCGGCCGAAGGGGGCTGCGGTTCAGAGGTCTCGGCCACTGCCGGTGGTTCCAGTTGCGACTTCAACTGCATAATTTGCTGTTTGAGTCGGGCGAATCGGCGGGCTTTTTCATCCTGCAGCCTCATTTCGGGATCGTCAATCGGGATCTCTGAAGGTTCCCGAAGATCATCCTGAGATGGCAACTGTTCCGGTGGCATATCTTCAACGGGAGCCAAATCAACAGGCCCGCCGTCCAATGAGGGAAGCACGGGCGTCTCTTCCTCGGCCGCAGCTTGCTCGGCAAGCACTCGTCGCCGCTCTTCTTCCAGGGCGAGCTTGAATTGCTCAGTCGCGGAGCGGACTGGCCGGTCAGAAATTTCTTGACGCGATGCTGGCGCCTGCGCAACGGGAGGGGCCGTTACAGTGGCAGCAGGTTGCTGCATGGGGATTACGTCCGCAGCCGACGGTTCCAGTGCAGGCAGTTCGGTAACTGATGGTTCAGACGCAGACTTTTCCGGAGCAGAAGGTGGCTCGACTGGAGCCAGTTCGACAGATTCCAGATCTTCCGGCCCGGTATTCTCCCTGACGGGTTCCGGCACTGGAGGTATAACCGGCCGACCGGCAGAGACCATAATCACGGGACGTGGGGTCGACACCGCCGCAGGTTTGGACCTGCGGCTTTTGGCAACGGGCGCACCCGGTTTGGTATCACCAGATTGCAGACTCACAACATCATTAGCTCGCGATGCCGCTTTTCCATGTGCTGCCGTCCAGCCACGTTGGGTCTCCCCAAATGATCGAGCTTCACTCATCGAGTTCTGTAAAACCGCATTCGTCACTCGCTTGTCGTCGTGGACGGAAGTCGCTGTCGAAAAGCTTGACCCCGTCACCGGACTCTCCTGCGCTGAGACAGAATCAGAGTCTGATCCTGCAATCCCGGCGAAGATTCCGCTCAACAGGACCGCAGAGACTGGGAACAAGCGTAAACTTCGATCGAAGGCACTCATCACTCGTGCCCTCCTGTCGTTTCTAAGTTGTTTAGGTCCGGATCCGCTTCAAGCGGTGATTCTGAATCAGGCAACATTCCGGAGAAACAATAGATCGCAGCCTGATGATCCTCTTTCAGTTCGTAGGCCTGTCCCATGATACGAAGCGAGGCCCGTTGTGTTTTTGACGTTTTGTCTGACTCCATAAGCAGTCGACAGACGGAAATAGCCTCATCCGGTCTTCGCTGCTCTAGTGCCAACTCAGCAGAACGCAGTCGAGCCTGCACTGCCAACTGATCGGTCTCGGATGAAGACAGCGTTGCCAGCAGAACTCTCGCCTTTTCAAGCTGGTTGTCTGCCTGATAATGCGACGCCAGCTTCAACACCGTCTGATTTCGAAGTTGTGATTGAGGCAATTTGCGAAGAGCCAGTGAATAGGCTTCCGCAGATTCCTGTGACAGTCCCAACTCTTCGCAGGCAGACGCGACCAGCACCGCCCAATGACCGCCACAGTATTTCGCAGCGTCAAATTCAGTCAGTGCAGAGACGACTGCAGCTCCTTCGCGTTCTCGGCGATCTGCCAGCACGGCTGCTCGGAAACGCGACAGTGCTGAGAGAAATGCGGCCCCTTCACGTCCGGGGCCATCTACCAGACTGTCGCGCCGCTCCATCAATACGGAGTTGCAACCCTGAGCATTACCCAGTGAGAGATACAGACTGGCCAGATGAATTGCGGCCAGCGGCTCGAGAGACGATCCTTCACTCATCGAAAGACCACGCATCATTGATTGAATCGCCCGTTTGCCGTGATTGTCTTCCAGCAGCATTCGGCTGTGAAAAATGTAGGCCGCAATTCGAACATCCGCCAGGCCGCCGGATGAGTCGATACTGCGAAGGAAAGCCTCCATCGCCTCATCCCGCTGATTGAGAAGCATCAGACACTTACCCAAATTGAAGGCGGCCTCCGTTTCGACGATTGATCGAGGCGATGATTCCATTTGCACCTGAAGAAACTGCAACGCATCGGTGGCCCGTTTTTGTTCAAACAGCAGAGTACTTAAAGCAAGGCGACTGTGTCCGGCTTGAAGAGATCCAGGGATCTCCATAACCGCCGCGCGGAGAATTCGTTCTGCTGCTCCCAGGCGACTCCGCCGCAATTCATCCGGGGACATCTCTTCCGGGTGCAGGATGCTGATCACGGCCCCGTTTCGAGTCCATGCCACACCCGCAGAAATCGTAATGCCATCCAGCAGCAGCGCCAGATTCTGTTCTGTGACATGCACCTGCTGTGTTCGTCCGCTCAGAGCCTGAGCAGCCTGTTCTGATATTTCAACTTCGTATTCGCAGCATCGAATCAGGTTGCGCAGCAAAAGCTCGCAACGGGTTGTGCCGCAATTGAGCCGCACAATTGTCTCTTCGGGAGATTCGGCTTTCAGATTCATTACGCGGAACTCAGTCGGACCGGCTTTCACCGGCGTTTCATGAATCAAAAGCGGCAGCTCATCCAGCAGTCGACCGGGATCCGCAGACCATTCCGGTACTACCAGAGTTTGATCGTCCAGAAGGTCCGTCATAGCGACGTTCGACTGTTCCCTCCAAAGATCTCGTCCGATGAGATGCAGCACTTCCCCTCGCACTGTGGGAAGAAACTCGGTTTCATCCAGAATGGCTCGTCGCAGCAAATCAGCCTGCAAACCCTGATGCTTCTTCAGAGCGGAAAGACAACGAGCTTCTCCATAACGAGCGACACCAGCCCAGGCGGGATCGGACTGCGTTCCGGATATTCGGCGATACGCTTCAATCGCGGCCGCATGACGACCAGAGGCCTCCGCACACAGTGCGAGGCGGAACAGAATTGCCACTCCTGGAACACCATCTGACTTTTGGCGCAACGTCTGGTAGTGTTGCATCGCCTGCACATAATCGCCGCTGGCCAACTCTTCGTCAGCAACCGCCATCATATTGACCGCCTGCTTGGTCACTCGTTCATGCTGCGAAGGCGATAGGTGAGCGTTGGCTTCGGAGGCTGCAAACGGATCCGCAGAATCCGCATGAGCAGCCGCAATCCGCTTGTCCTTTGTGGACGCAGTCTTGTGAAGATCCGGCTCGCTCAGCTCATCTCTGTGCAGTTCCGACTGGTGCTGATCGTCGTGTGCGACAGTTTCTTCTGGTCCGTGCTGGGATGCTGCTCCGTGCAAAGAGTCACCCGCATGATCATCGCGCGGGCGAGTATTTCGTGCGGGCTTGAAGTTACGACCGCGTTCAGAGGAAGCTGGGCTCGACAACGTTTCCGATCCCCCTGCGACGTGATGCTCTTCCCCATGGTTTGATGGGCTCAGGCGATCGTTGGCAGGATGCAATTTCTCTCCGGAGGATTCGTCGTGAAAAGAATCTTCCACAGGGCCAAACCCGAGGTTCTCAACACTGAATGGATCGTCTTCAGAGTGGCCATTGGTCGGATCAGCATGAGCTGCGATTTCCGCGTCATTATTGGGGGCGTGATGAGGATCTCTGTTCGTTTTCGTTGAGACAAACTCATCGAAGGGGCTGTCGACGTTAGCTTCGGATTCGTGCTGATCGGCATCAGGAACTGACGATGTCTTGCGACTTCTTGTTCGAAGAGCCGGAGTTTCTGCGTCAGATGCCTTCGCTGCAGATGAATCATCTGAGTGATCGTGCGACGTCAGCGATTGTTCGTCGTGACCGTCTGAGGTCGGCTCGTGCGTGTCGAGTTCCGAATGGGACTCATCCCCATTTTTAGCATGAGAATTTTTCGACTCATCATGCGAGCCAGCGCCCGGGTTTGAGTGTTTTTCTTCGTCTGCGGGAGTTTTTTCGGACTGCAGGTAGATGGCGACCGACGCCCCCAGTGCAGAGGTTCCCGCGACAAGGGACAGCATCATCAAGTGCCGCAGTATGGCGGGAATTCCTTTATTTTTTGGCTGATCAGACACGATAGCAACCTCTTGGGCGAACCCCGGTGTCGGCATAATCGATACAACTGTTCCAACCTCATCGTCTGAGCCTTAGGGCAGGTTGAGAGAAAATTTCTTCGCAAGTTTCTGCTGGACGCTTCGATAAGTGAGTCTGAATCAGGTTTCTCACCGGGAGACAAGGCCATGCAAATACAACGATTCGACAATGTCAGCAGTGCAGGGGCGCCACGTCCGAACTGGATTGCAGGCGGCAGTGTGAAGAGTGGTTCGCAGGGTTCTGTGTCTCGGGAAAACGATGCCGAGGGGGTTGTTGGCAGCGACGAGCTGGAATCACTGACACGTCAGCTTGACGGAATCAGTGATGTTCGAGCCGACGTTGTTGAGGCGGCGAAAGTGAGAATGCAACGAGGCGATTACCTGACTCGTGCTGCGGCTGAGAAAACAGCAGCAGCAATTCTGGGCAAGGATGCTTAGAGAAGCTTTCTGTCTTGAAGTGACACAGGGGGACTATGTGTTGCTTCGGTCTTCCGGGCCTGTTCAGGCCAGGCAGCATGTGGCTCTTCTTGCTGAAAGCACAGCTGGTTTCTTACATCCTTGATGCGAGTCTTCATCACCGCTGAGCGGGATCAGGCTTGCAGCACTTTCGAAGAAGGAATTGAAAATGGGTCTGTCAGTCGCAAACAACGTCACTTCCATCACTGCTCAGCACAATCTGAACAAAGCGTCGATGGGCGTCGCAAAGTCTGTGGAGAAGTTGTCTTCCGGACTGAAAATCAATCGTGGTGCCGATGGCCCGGCAGCACTTGTCATTTCAGAAAAACACCGTGCTCAGATTGCTGGTCTGAATCAGGCCATCGACAACACGGAAAAGGCAACCTCAGTTGTGCAAACGGCTGAAGGTGCTCTGAACGAAATCAACTCACTGCTGGTCAAAGTGCGAACTCTCGCGATCGACAGTGCGAACAGCGGCGTAAATGACGATGACGCTCTGGCAGCAAACCAGGCTGAAATCACAAACGCTCTCGATACAATCAACCGAATCGCGAACAACACTCAGTTCGGTGAAAAGAAACTTCTCGACGGATCAGCCGGGATCTCCGGAACGTCAAACGACACCGATGTAACCTTCCTGAAGGCCACATCAACAACAACAGCTGGTACCTACGCTGTAGCTGTTTCAACTGTTGGCGAACGAGCCACAGTGAGTTCCGGGACTTCCGGTACAGCTCAGACGACGGCATTGGCAGCTGATGAAATCCTGACGATCAACGACGTCAGCGTATCGCTCACAGCAGGCATGTCTCAGGTTCAGGTGGTCAACCGCATCAATGAGTTCACAGCTCAGACCGGCGTCATCGCTGACGTCGACGGTGGCGCAACACGTCTGTACTCCGAAGCGTTTGGATCTGGCCAGTCATTGACTGTCGTTTCCAACGTGGCTGCGGCTGGTGACAGCAGCGGATTCGGATCGTCATCGACAACAGATACCGGTGTCGACATCATCGGAACGATTGGAGGCACGACCTTCACCGGAGTTGGCAACGTACTCACCGCTAATTCCGGGGCAGCAAAGGGTCTCTCAGTGGCACTGGCCGCTGGTACGGGTGCCAATGCGTTCTCAACCGTGACTGGTGCTCAGGGCAACCTGACAGTCACGGATAATTCTCTGGTCTTCCAGATTGGTGCTAACAAAGACCAGACAGCGAACATTGCGATTCAGAAAGTGAATCCAAATGGCCTGGGTCTGGGCGTTGTTGGAAATCAGTTCTCAAATCTTAATGATATCGAAGTGACATCTTCGACCAAAGCTCAGGACGCTATCGAAATCATCGACGCAGCGATCGACGACGTCACAAACCTGCGAGGTGCACTCGGTGCCTTCCAGAGCAATACTCTGGAATCAACCGCAAACAACCTGCGAGCCACTCTGGAGAATACTGTAAACGCCGAGTCCGTCATTCGTGACACTGACTTTGCGTCTGAAATCGCAGCCTTCACGAAGGGTCAGGTTCTCGTTCAGGCTGGCACTTCAATGTTGAGCAACGCGAACCAGATTCCACAGTCAGTGTTGTCACTGCTGCGATAATCTGATCCGCCGTAGATTTATAAAACTTGAACGGTCCGCCTGGAACTGGAGTGCCAGTCCCCAGTCGGACCGTTTCTTGGTTAACTCAAGTTCGTTCAGATCCGGAATCCGTATAACATTGAAACCTTTATAGAGGGTTACTTGAAGGCGTTGAGCCTGCTCCCGTTAACTGATTCTTTCTGTTTCTGTTTGGCCGATTCTCTGTTTCTCCGAACCAGTTCCTCGGGGGGCATCTGGCATGGCAATCAATATTAATGGCGTTGTATCGGGTATCGACACCGACAACATTGTGTCCGGCCTGTTGAAGATTCAGCAGCAGCAGTTGGACCGGATGGCTCTGCGCAAGAACGGCATTCAACAGCGTCAGGCTGCGTTCAAGACTGTCGAATCCCGGCTCCTGAGTCTGCGTGCAGACGCGGGCGCTCTGAGCCGAAATACCAACAATCCACTGACACGCCTTTCTGTAACGCCAAGTGACGATAAAGCAATTAGCGCAACGGCTTCGGCAGCCGCCGTTCCTGGTGTTTATCAGATGACCATCGATGCGACCGCTCAGGCCCATCAGGTCGCATCTCAGGGATTTGCCGACACCGATTCAGAGATCACGCAGGGAACATTTGAAATTCGGCTGGGCTCCGGCGATCCCAAAACCATCACGATCGATGGTAACAACAATAACCTTTCCGATCTTTCCGCAGCGATTAATTCCTCGGGCACCGGTATCAGCGCGACCGTTGTTAAAGACTCCGCAGGCGGCACAACTCCTTATCGACTTCTACTGAGCAGCAGCAAAACCGGAGCCAGCAACCAGATCACGGTCACAAACAACCTGGCAGCGGACAGCGGTTCCGCAGTTAAGCCGGTGATTAATTTCGGAACTCCGGTTCAGGCCGCCAGCGATGCTCGGGTAACACTTGGCAGCGGGGCTGGAGCAATCTCCGTAACGAGCAGCACGAACCAGTTCAAAGACGCAATTGGTGGAGTCAGCTTCGATCTGCTGCAACCTACCGTCGGCGAAACCGTTTCGCTGACAGTCGCGAAGGACAATTCCGCCGCGGTCGCCGCTGTTCAGAGCTTTGTGGACTCCTTCAACGGTGTTCTGAACTACATCAGCGAGAATTCAAAATACAACGAGGCTTCGGAAGAGGGCGGACTGTTCCTCGGCAACCAAAGCGCCGCCAAAATTCAACAGACTCTCAGGACGACAGTTCAAAATGTCGTGCCGGGCGCGAATCCTCTGGCTAATCGACTTTCCACGGTGGGAATCAGATTCAATGATTCCGGCACACTCGTCCTCGACAAGGCCAAACTGGAAAACGCGCTGAATGGAAACATCGAGGGAGTGACCGCAGACGATGTAAAGCGACTGTTTTCTTTCGGTGGGCAGTCGACAAACTCTGGAATGTCGTTTGTGCTGGGCAGTACGCGAACACAGGCTTCCACTTCAGGATATCAAATCGACATCAGTCAGGCGGCTGAACAGGCGACAATCACGGGATCAGCCGTTGCCAGCTCAACCGTCATCACTTCTGCAAACCGAAGTCTGGAACTCAAACTCGACGGCAAGACGGCGACGGTGCAGTTGAATGAAGGCACTTACACGGCACAACAGCTTGCCGATCACATCGAAAAAATCATCAACGAATCCGAGGAATTTCCTTCCCGCGAAATCAATGTTTCCCTTGCGAGTGGAGCATTGCACCTGACATCAGCAAAGTACGGCCTGACCTCTGACCTCGAGATCGTCAGCGGAACTGCCGTTTCGAATCTCGGCCTCACCGTCGGTCTCAAGGATAACGGACGGGATGTTGTGGGATCCTTCATCGTCAATGGTAAAACCGAAGCAGCTGTTGGCCGCGGGCGACTCCTGACCGGAGACCCGGACAATGAGAATACGGCTGACCTTCAAGTTCAGATTACCCTGTCTCCATCGGATGTCGTTGCCGGTGCCGAAGGGACAGTTACGGTCTCGCGAGGCCTGGCCTCATCGCTTGATCAGGTCCTCGGGAAACTGCTGAATAATGAGGATGGTCTGCTGACGTCGGTTGATGATGGCTTTGACGGACAACTGAAGAGTCTTCAGACATCTATCGATCGTCAGACAAAACTGTTCGACCTTCAGGAACAGAGTATTCGAAAACAGTTTCAGGCGCTCGAAACAGCCATCAGCCAACTTAACGCAACCAGCTCCTATCTGGGCGGACAACTGGCCAACCTTCCTCAAATCAGTAGTCAGTAATTACGGCATGCGTCAAACCTCAGGCCGTAACGGGTAACAGTTATGAATCCTCATTTAAAATACAAAACCGTTCAGAGCTACTCGTGGACACGAGTCGATATGCTGATCCTGGTTTACGATCAGGCCGTTGCGGCACTCAGTGATGGAGCCCGTCTTCTTGAGCAGAACCGCAGTGCGGAGTTGCCGGTTGTCAAACTACGTGCGATGAAAACCCTGCTGGCGATCGCCGAAGGCCTGAATCTGCAACGCGGTGAACTCCCGATTCAGGTTCTTCGCCTTGTTGTCTTCGCCCTGGATCAGGTGCGAATCGAATCTGCTGAAGCCTGGCGCACTGCGGAATCCGTCATCAGTACTCTGCGAGCGGGTTTTCTGGAGATTCAGGATGAAGCCCGTAACGACGAATATGAGGGACGAATCCCGGCCCTTGATGCCGTACACTGATATCTCTGCGCCCAGAATGTTCGGAGTCGTCTTTAACTCATTTTCCCTCTGAAGGGGCCGCTTTCTTTGGTCGGCTCCGATGATTAGACTCCCTGAGAATGCGGCCTCGCGTCCGACCATTGGGTTTGGAACCGATCAGAAAGAGCCGCTGGTGTTTCTCTCAGTCTGAACATGCACGACTCTGAATCCGCCTCCGGCACTGCGATTTCTTCCGCGATCGTCGATTACCCCGCACGTGACATGACGATCACTGTCGGTGCAGGGATGTCGTTGGGCACACTGCAGACAATCCTCCGGGAAGAAAACCAGCAACTGCCGATCGACGTGGCCGACGAACAAACTCCGCTTGGGGAACTGGTCGCCTATGACATCTGCGGTCCTCGACAATTTGGCTACGGTTCACTGCGTGATTACGTCATTGGCGTGGAAGCTGTCGATGGCACGGGACGAGTCTTTCATGCCGGTGGACGAGTCGTCAAGAATGTCGCAGGATACGACCTGTGCCGGTTGCTGGTTGGCTCGCGAAATCAGTTGGGAACAATCACGCAACTGACCTTCAAACTGAAGCCGCTTCCCGCGCAACAATCAATCATGGTCGCAGGATTTCGGTCTCTGCGTGATCTGGAAGCGGCCCTCGAACGACTCAACCTGACCGCGACGACACCTGTCATTCTCGACGTGCTGGGTCGTTCGGCGACATCAAGACTGCTGGCAACATCAATGCCGGAGCTTGCTGAATCAACTCACGGCAAAGATGCCGCCGCGTTGCTGGTCTTTGGTTTTGAAGGTCCACTCGCCGCATGTCAGTGGCAGAATAAGACGTTGCAGGAAGAACTTGCCGGCACGGCCGTCTGGTGCCATCTTGCCAGTGATGACAACGTGTTTCCGCTCTATTGTCGAACAGCCCAATGTGCTGCAACCGGAGACAATGATTATCCGTGGCTGGCACGGCTTATCACTTTGCCATCTCGAGTCGTCTCTTGTCTGAGCGTTCTTCAGGAGGCTGGTTGTGAAGTCTTCGGCCGCGCGGGAAATGGCATTCTCTTCGTTCGTCAGGCGACTCAACTCTCTGCTCCGCAGGCACCCGACGAAGCTCAGGCCGCTACGATCTTAAGCTCACTGGTCGCGGACGGAATCGGTTCCTTCGAAATGCTTCGCTCAACAACCGCACGGTCTACGATCTCGGCCGCCCCGGTTCGAACAATCTCGAAACAATTGAGCGAACTGCTGGGCGGACAAAAACCGACCTGAGCAGCAAACCGGGACAGGCTGTTCTGAAACAATGTCAATCGCTGGCTCAGCAATTAGAAAAAGCGTTCCTCGTCCCGGGCCGAGCTGACAAAATCTCGTTCGCAGGAACTTCTGCCGCTGGCTCAGCACGGTTTGGCGGCATCGATGGCCTTTCAGGAAACGAGCAAACCGGCCAAATCTCCAGGAATTCCGGACTTCCGAGCCGTCGATGGGTGTCACCGATGGAGAACGCTCGCCTTGGACGGTATCGTGAGTGAACTCTTTTGGCTGCTGCGGTCGACA
>CANHVD010000078.1 GCA_947463775.1 Planctomycetaceae bacterium
ACAGAGGTAGAGGCAGGATCTTCGATCACATTTGATCGAGTTCTGCTGGCCAATGGTGGTGGTGCCAGTATCGTTGGCGCCCCAACGATTTCAGGAGCCTCAGTTGTTGCCGAGGTTGTGATAGCCACGGAGAAGGGCCCAAAGCTGGAGATTCAGCGTCTCCGAAAACGAAAAAATTCACGTCGTCACACTGGTCACCGACAGAAATATACTCGGGTAAAAGTGACTTCAATCTCTGTTCCGGGTCTGGCTGTCGCTGAAAAGTAGGCTGATTGCGGTCTCGAAACGAGAGCAAAATATCTGAGCGAGACAGGCAACGCTTGTCTCGCTTTCTTTACGCGCGGCACATGCAGCGTTTGCCAGATGATCTGCGTTGGGAACGACGACAAGTCGATCCCAACGCTGTGTTCTGCTGCCTCCGCGTCGTACTACGCGAAACTCGAGTATCGGTTCAACTGTGTCCCTGAACTTGTGGTACGCCCGTTCTGTCCTGGTCTTACTGGGCAGGGCCGCTGAATGCTCCACCTGGGGTTCCGAAGCGACGCAGATCCAGTTGCGGCTGCTGATTGAGGCTTCGTACTGCGTCTTGGCGATCCTGCTGCAGCGTATTGGCTTGGTTGTTGAAGAAGTCTGACATCTGAACGATTGCCGGTCCAAGCAGGAACAAGAAAACCGACGGCATCAGGAACAGAGCCACAGGGAATAACAGTTGAAACGAAGCCGCATTGGCTCTCGCGTCGGCCCTTTCTTTCAGAGAGGCTCGAATGCTGTCACTGTATTCCGTCAACGCCTTCGAAATACTCGTTCCGGTGGACTCTGATTGCACCAGGAGTGACGTGAACGAGTTAATCTCAGGCGAGTCGATGCGATTGCCAAAGTTTCTCAGTGCCTGAGGAAGACTGCCCACTTCCGCCTGCTGATCGACAATCCGAAGTTCCTCCGCCAGTGCCGGATGCGCGATTGCAATTTCGCGGCTGATTCTCTTTAGCGACTGAGGAACGGTCAGGCCCTGGCTGACTCCCATGTTCATCATGTCAAGGACGTCCGGCAGTCCTCGTTCGATATCGATTTTCCGTTCAGATGCTTTGAACGCCACAATCAGTGGCGGCAACGCCCACATAAACAATGGCGCCATGACCAGCAGGCCCAGCAGCCATGCTTCGATGGCCGGAGGGGCCATGATGAGCCAAATGCCCACGACCACCAGGGAAAGGAAAGAGAGTGCAAATCTGATCGCGCTGAGATTCAGCCATGACGCGCGGGAATGATACCCAGCCGCCACAAGAGATTTGCGCTGCATCTCTCGCCGAGAATCTGTTTCCGGAAGCAGTTGTGCGATCGACGGTGTCAAGGAGCCAAAGACGAAAGCATCTTCTCGGATCGGAAGGTCTTCGGGCGCAGGAAGTGGAATTGAATCAGCACCTTCACTCAGAATCCCTTTGAAGTCACTGAAGAGTCGTCGATCATTCCATGTTGAAATCCGGTTGAATCCTCCATCAGAATTCATGGGCATTGTGGAAGAAGATGACGACCACTCGTTCGGTTCTGGTGGTGTCTTGAGGCTGACGGAAGTAGATGCAGAAACTGTTTGTCTTTCCGGCATAAGATTTCCATGCGGCTCACTGCTGATCAATGCTTTCGTGACCTGCGGTTCTCCCGATCGATGCGCGAGCACTTCACGAGATGAAAACAGATCCTCTTTGTTATCAGAAGCTGAAAGATCCGGCTTTGGGCGGGATTGCTGGAATGGACTCAGCGTCCTTTGGCTGGAAGGCTTCAGGAGCTTTCGGACCACGAATATGCCGGCAAGGACACCGATGGCAGCCAGGGCATAGATGACGTACATAAATGGTGCTCCTCAACCTTTTCGACTGCTCACGTGGTCGTGTGCTCAGAGATCAGCAGAACTTTACTGGTGGCGTTCCAGAACAGCAGATTTCAGAAACGTGCACTTCTGCTCAGAATTCGAAATACCAATCCGCAGCCAATAATCTGGAAGGCAATCGCAGTCCAAAGGGATAGGCGTCCCCAGAATGACCCCGTCAGACTATTGAGGTAATTTGGGTCCCGGAACAGATAGAAACTCATGACCATGATTGGAATGACGACCATCAGAATTGCGCCCATGCGACTGGCAATCGTTGCTGCACGTTGGCGGGCAACGAAATGCAGACGATCTCTAACAGCCGTGGCCAATCTTTCCAGGACAGAAATCAAGTCACCACCAGTATCCTGATGTACTGTCAGAGCGGACGTAAACATTGTCAGTGTGGAAACACCGGTTCGGGCCGCGAGGTCTTTTACGGCACTGCCAACATCAATGCCCATCTCCATACGCCGCGCACTGATGCGGAGTTCTTCTCCAAGTGGAGCCGGAGTGTCGGCCGCGACGAGCATGAAAGAGTGTTCCAGATTTCTACCCGAACGCGCACACCGAGAGAGTTCATCCGCCATTCCGGGCAACTGTTCCATAATCGCCTTTTGTCGACGTGAACGAGCAATTGAAGCTCCGATCATTGGGACACTCAGCCCGATCATGGCAGCCGCCGCAGTCAAAAACGGCCGCTCTGTTGCCACAAATATGGCACCTCCCAGCGCGAGTGAACTCAACAGGCAGAGGCTGAGCCAGATTGCCGGAGATGTTCGAATTCCTGATTGAATCATCAGGGTGTCAAACCAGCCATTGAAGGACTCTCCAATGCCTTCTGAGTCTCCACGGGCAAACTGAGTGTCGTCCTTAAGAAGACCCGAGAACTCCGGTCTGCGATCCAGCGACATGAGTGTAGGGTTCGGGGCGATCATGGCGTTATCCGAGGAGAGAAATCGATCTTTGGAGTACTATGTTTTACATGGGCCTGCGAAGCTTCTTTTAAGTCAACTCGCAGGGGCGGCAGTAATAGAATCAATGTGCCTGATGGAGTTCAAATGCAAGAACTTCAGAGACCGTGAAACTGAACTCCGAGACTATTCCATTTTGAGTTCACGAGCTTCAAACAGAGGTCGGTATTGTTCAACATTAACGCCCGTCATTGCCAGGCGTCGCAGGGCCGCAGGTACATAGCCCGTTGCAAAAAAGCTTCCTTGAGGCTGTCCGTTTTTGTCTTCGCCATTGATTCGATAAACGAAGATGTCATCCATCCGATACTCACCATCTTTGAGGCCCGAAACTTCGGATACTCGAGTGATTCGGCGATGTCCCGTGTGCAGGCGAGTCACGTGGATCACGATATCCACCGCATTGGCAATGTACTGTCGGGCGATTCGAGACGGCAGGTCTGCACCAGACAATGCAATCATCAGTTCCAGTCGGTCAAGCGTTTCGCGAGTATCATTCGCGTGGACTGTGCTCATGGATCCATCGTGACCAGTATTCATTGCCTGCAGCATATCCAGTACTTCTGCACCGCGCGATTCGCCGACAATGATTCGGTCAGGACGCATTCGGAGTGCATTTCGAAGAAGATCGCGTTGCGTGACCGCTCCTTTGCCTTCCATATTTGGCAGTCGTGTTTCCAGCGGAATGACGTCACGCTGTTGCAGGCTAAGTTCGGCCGTTTCTTCAATTGTGACAACACGTTGAGAGTCCGGAATGAAGCGGCTCATGCAGTTAAGAAGAGTTGTCTTGCCAGCACCTGTACCGCCACTCACGATAATGTTCATTCGCCCCCGAATCGCAAGGATCAAAAAGTCCGCGATGGCCGGCGCAAGCGAGCCGTACTTAATCATGTCTTCCATCTGCAGACGACGATTGCCGAATCGACGAATTGACACCGTTGGCCCGCAAAGTGCCAGCGGCGGAATCACGGCATTGAATCGAGATCCATCAGGCAGTCGCGCGTCCACAATGGGACTGGATTCATCGATACGGCGTCCCGCTCGGCCAACCAGGCGATGAATAAACTGCATCAGGTGAGCTGAGTCCGCGAAACGAATATTGGTTGATTCCAGTACACCGTTTCGTTCAACCAGAACTCGGTCAGGCCCGTTCACCAGAATATCAGTGACCGACGGATCGACCATCAGGGATTCGATCGGACCGAAACCATAGATCTCGTCCATGATTTCAGAGACCATCGCCTCTCGTTGCTGATGACTGACGGGGATGGTCTGCCGACCACAAAGATATTCAGCCAGCGACCGCAGTTGCGACCGCAACTCATTCTCCGTCATTGACTCAGCTTTGCTGAAGTCGATGACGTCAACGATCTGGCGATGCAAGGATGTCTTCAGACGCTGGAAGTCGCGGACAGAATTATCCGTTGTTTCGTGAGGAGCGACCATGGAGTGTTCTCGGTTCTGAATGCTGATCGTCTGATGAATGTTCTTGCAATGACTGCGCACGAGACGGCAAGGACCTGAGTCCGTTATCGATTCGAGATACTGGGGGAATCCAGAAAGTCTCCAGGGGCCTGCAGAGGCTGAATGTTCCGTGAGATGCATCCAGTCGGCAGAATCTGCCAATGTATGGGGCAGGCGAGATTCTTGTCGGTCATCAGAAAGGCCGAGTTGCAGCGCGGGCTATCGCTGTGATTGCATGTTTGCCTGTGATTGCGGGAACGTGTATCGCTCTGAAGGGGGCTGCCAGTCATCAGGCGTCGATCGCCGCCAGCTCGCTTTTGAGCTTACGACTGAGGCCTATTGATTTATTGACCATTATCACCACTGTTTGCCGCCTGGCCGTAGGCGACGGCCTCAACAAGTGCCCGCGCCTGCCGCTGGGCGGTAAACGAAAACGCTGAATCTGCTGTTAAGCCCACTGCGAGCCTGTTTTGGCGGATACAACGACTCGTGATCAGGTTTCTACACGACACTAATGGAAAAGCCTGACGCTGTAAACATAGCGATTGACAGCTGCATCCGGTGTTGTAGAAGTGACTGCTGTTGAAGTTGCAATCACGCATGGTTGCAGAATCACTTTGAGAGACCCGCTGGCAATTTGTGATACCTGAACGACTCTGGCGGCGACAGGACGCTTGAGCGTAATTGACGTTAGTTCCGTCTTGGCGGGAAGAGCTGAACATAACGAGATGAGGCACGCTTCTCCGGATTTCTCCTGAAGTGCGATCCGGCAATTCAGGAGATCCTGAGACGTCAATGTTGTCAGCGGCACACTGCCGGGAAAGGCCAGTTCACTATATCCCATCGACTGCAAATCGTCGCCAGTTAACCCATTTCTGATCCACTCCGGGATGTGACTTCCACCAACATTACCTTTGTCGTTTGAGAAACTGATTGGAATGAAGGAGTCCGGATTTCCCACTGAAGTTGTTGAGTAAACTGTCACAGTAATCTCAGGCAGCCCATCAGGGCCTGATTCAAACTGATGAGTCGCTGCATTCCAGCTATATTTGTCCTGACCTTTTCCGGACTCAATACTGGAAGTCCAGTAGCCTGGAGTTTGTACTGCTGGGTCCGAATCCGGGCCGGAAAGGTCGTCACAGATTGCAAAAGGGAGAATCGGAATACTCTGCCCTGCCCCGGCTCTAAATGCCCTGGGAGAATGCTCCAGATGCACCGTGCATTGTACGGTCGATGGATTTGAACGAGATCCCGTCAGACCGTAAAAAAAACGGTCAAACTGGCTCCTGAAGTAATCGCCTTCAAACTCAACGCTGATCGCCTGAGGAACAAGCAGAGCCGGATCTTTTGTTGGTCCCTGGCCCTCTGGCCAAAAGACCTTAACCGACTCTGGTGAAATGGCGGGAATAGTCGTTCCTGCTCTGTAGTCTTCAACCATACTGACGGCAGACTGCTGGCATCTGGCCATCCGACCTTCATATTCGAAAGGTTGCTGCCACGATCTCAACATGTCGTCTGACAGATAGCTGTGTCCGGCGGCCAGAGCTGCAGAGGAGGCACAGTTGTAAGTCTGATTTCGAATTGCTGACAACCACATCAGATTAAGAAGTCCACCGCAGATCGCACCAGCGGTGAGCATGATCAGAATCGTCCATGAAGTCAGCACACCACTTCTGGTTCGGATTGTTGCCGAGCTATGTGCTTGTACGAGGGTGATCTTCATGATTCGATCCGTTTGTATCTGGTGACTGCCGCTGAGTGGCCAATCTACTTCTCACCGTAAAAAAGCCCGGCTACTTTTAGGGAGCCGGGCTTCTAAGTCATTCATCAGGAGTGAAAATCAGAGATCTGCACTTACCCCTGCCTTCTGGGCCAAATTCTTCTGCTGATCTGCAGGAGCCGTGTCTGTCGACCAGCCACCAACCGAACCACCAGTGCTCTGCAGGCGGGAGCCGTCAGTGTTGCCCCCTGCCCCATTGCCATTGCCGTCAATCATTTCTCCGTCTTCGAAGTAGGTTCGCGAACGTCCGCCACCTCGATAGTGTTCAGTCTTAAATGGCTTTTCTTTGTTAGGCGGATCTTTCAGTCCGAGGATTTCCTTGAGAGTAATGCGATCTTTCTCCGAAGGATTAATCTCGATGCCATTACCCTCTTCTCCACCTTCATTGTAGACAAGGTCGATCTCACCTTTGCGTTGAGCAAGGGAAATGATCCGGGTCTGATCTTCGTCGAGTTCCAGCGTCACGTTTTGAGCCTCACCGCCCTGAAGTGCAGTAGTTGTGTAGCCTCGGTTAATCGCCAGAATCTTGACGCCCTTGAAAAGAGTGGCCGTCATTGCGCTGGAAGTGCTGCCAATGGAGTCACCGCCAACACTACCGCCGGTTGACTGCAGTCGTGTCGCGTCGCCGGAACCGAGGTTATCGACCGTCAAAAGCACATCGACATGCTGCTCAGGCTTCATTTTTTGGCTGAGCACTGCCGTTGTTTGGCTGACTTTCACGACCACGGCCTGTTTGCCAGGCGACACTTTCAGATCCGGAAAGTCTCCCGGAGCGTAGAACATTGACCCTTGCAGCGGCACTGCAGCGGTGATTTTTTCCTTCGCGATTCGTCCAATCACGCCATCCAGAGACAGAAAGGTATCTTCCGGAAGTTTGACACCAAGCTCGGCCCGACCATTACCCACGTGGGCTCGTGTGATCACAGTTCCGGGCTCAATCTCAGTGATGGCCATCGGAAGAATCTTGGCTTCAGGCGGCTTCACTTCCACAACGGGCGCAGCCATTAACTTCTTGAACAGGAATCCAACCGCAAGTACGGCGATAATGCCGAACGCGGCTACAGTCAGCATCCACGGTGTGAGTTTCACAACGATCTCCAGACAATCAGTTCAACGCAGGGGAATTGTCAGTTGGTGTTCTATCTGCCTGCCATACGATGTGGCATGCGTTATTGATCTGCACCATCCCTGCGCAGTGACTCCTGAAATATGTCGTTACTCTTTCAGTATTGGTCTGGAAGTTCTTTCGAAGCGGTTCGCTCCATCACCATCGGAGCATCGGCGTCAATCGAACGATCCTGCAGGCTGAAGCCTGTCATCCACAATAAATCAGGGCTGGCATTCCGCATTGGAACCCTGATAGCAACTCGCCCGATTTCGCCAGCGTAATTCGCCGGGTAAACCTGAATCAAACAGTCTTTCGCGAGTGATGCACCAAGGAGCGATGTGACACGCTCTTTCACTTCGGATTCATTGGCTCCGGAAATGCACATCATCCGAGAGCCACTTTGGGCGGCATTGGCGACTCGAGTGTGAGCCGACATCAGCATGGAGAACTCAACGATTGAGAACACCAGCAATAAAAAGATTGGCAGGATTAACACCAGTTCCATCGAAAGGATTGCTCCTTTACGATCAGGTCTTCTGGCGTTGATGAACTGCATCTTCATGATTTACTCTAAACGCAAACGGAAGGGATACGTCTTAAGGTAGACGATTCCCTCCCGTCATTTCGGCTGAAGCAGCCGGGCTTCATGAAAAAATTGCCGAAGAATCTTACCATGGGCGATTTGTCAGAAGTTGAACCGCAACGACAGTCCATGTTGCCAAAGCGACGGGCGCTGCAAACGCCATGACTCGTCGCTTCTGACGTTCGCCTGTCGTTTCTGCCGTTGCTTTGTTCTTGATGTATTGATTCTTTGTTCGGCGAATCCCCCGGGACAGGGCCGAGTAAATCACGACTCCAAAAGTTCCAACAGTTACAAAAACAAGGCTGCAGAACAGAACTTTAAGTGTCAGCATGCCGCCCATCCATGGTCCCAGAGCTCCCATCAGCTTGACGTCCCCACCTCCGGCGGTTCCAACCATCCATAGAATGAACAGGATGCCAAAGCCGGCGGCAAATCCAATCAATGCTGTCCAGAGTCCATTCAATTGAAAGAACGCTACCTGATAAATCAGTCCCGCGAGGCACATCGGAACCGTCATCTTGTTCGGGATTTTTCGAGTGCGGATGTCGGAAATGGCAGCCACTAATGTGAACAGCAGCACGCAGACCAGAAAGACAATTTGGGATGTAGTCAATGTCGGCATTGTTGGATATCTCAGGTCGGAATACAGCGGGATTAAGCTGCTCTAAGTGTGGATCTCGATCCAGGCAAAGTGATGTCTTTTCTCTTCAAAGGACGCATCCCGACTTTGCGACTGTGCTTCCAGGTCTGAGAACCAGTAAGATCGATCTGATTCTTATGATCGCCGCAAACGATACAATCCGGATAATTGGATACAGGCCCCGACGTACACCACCAGAACAGCAGGAACGAATGTCATGACGCAGGCGTGCACGAGAATTGTGATTGTTGGCGGTGTTGCCGGAGGTGCTTCTGCAGCGACGAGGGCTCGTCGATGTAATGAGCATGCCGAGATCATCCTGCTGGAGAAAGATGAGTTCGTTTCTTTCGCCAATTGTGGCATGCCGTATCACATCGGTGGAGAGATCCCGGAACGCGGCAAACTACTGGTTGCAACCAAAGAACTGCTTCAGCGACGATTCCGCCTCGATGTTCGCACGCACAGTGAAGTTATTCGCATCGATCGAGCCACGAAGGCCGTCGTTATTCGCCGCCTTCTGGACCACTCGGAATACTCATTAAAGTATGACAAACTGATTCTGTCGCCCGGTGCATCTCCATTCGTGCCGCCCATGGAAGGTGTTTCGTCCAAAGGTGTGTTTACGCTTCGCAATATTGCTGACATGGACAGGATTTCTGCGGCGGTCAGTGCAGGCGGGAATCAATCGAAAAAGGCCGTTGTCATTGGGGCAGGTTTCATCGGTATTGAAATGGTTGAACAGCTGGTTGCGAGAGGATTCCAGGCGGCGCTGGCGGAAGTGAATTCGCAGGTGCTGCCGTTAATGGACGCGGAGATGGTCGTCCCTCTTCATGAGGAACTTGGCCGACATGGTGTCACCATGGATTTTGGTGATGGTATTCGACGAATCTTTTCCGACGCTGAGGGCAATGCAACTGGAGTTGAATTGCAGAGTGGCAAGGTACTGGCAGGATCTCTCATTGTTCTGGGAATTGGCGTACGCCCAAACACCGCGCTCGCGATCGATGCCGGGCTGACGATCGGAAAGACAGGAGGAATTTCCACGAACGCGTTTCTTCAGACCAGTGATCCCGACATCTATGCGGCCGGTGATGCCTGCGAGTATGTTTATGGTCCGACCGGTGAATCGATGCGAGTCTCCCTGGCTGGTCCTGCAAATCGTGCGGGACGACTCGCTGGTGAGCATGCGGCGACTGGACGATGTGCGCCAACGGCTGCTGTCATGGGGACTGCCGTCGTCCGAGTTTTCGAACAGACCGCAGCGATGACGGGACTTTCTGCCAAGGCCGCGCGGCGTTCCGGGGTTAACTTTCGCAGCGTGACTGTGATTGCTGGCCAGCACGCTGGATATTTTCCCGGGGCATCGCCAATTACGCTGAAGTTGCTTTATTGTCCGGACTCCGGGCGAGTTCTGGGGGCTCAGGCCACCGGGAAAGATGGCGTCGATAAGCGGATTGATGTGATAGCCACAGCCATGGCGTTCAAGGCGACTGTGAGAGACCTGACGGGTCTTGATCTGGCCTATGCTCCGCCCTACGGTTCAGCCAAAGATCCGATACATCAGGCGGCTTTCACGGCCTGCAACCAGATGGATGGACTTGGTGAGGTGCTGGATGTTGATTCAGATTTATCTCAGTATCAGATTGTTGATGTGAGAACCTCGGCGGAGATCGCGAAGGCACCACTCACGGGCTGCAGCGGTGTTATCGAGATACCGGTTGATGAACTGCGCGAAAGGCTGCAGGAACTGGATCCATCAAAGCCAACAGTAGTCAGTTGCGGAGTCGGAGTTCGTGGCCATGTGGCCGAAAGAATTCTCGTGCAGCACGGTTTCAAAAAGGTGGTGAACCTCTCTGGAGGTGCAACTTTGCGGCGACGCGCGGTAAAATAGCGGTTCGTTGTCGGAGCTGTCAAAATGGCTTCTCAGTAAACAATTGACATGAGTCGTTTTGACCGATTTGCTTCATGTATTCGGACATCTGATGAAGGACAAAGTTCAATGGCCGAACAGCAGATTCTGCGTCCCTTTACGCTTCCAGCAGTTCCTCAACGTCCTGCGGACGGGCATAAGGGAACGTTCGGAAGGATTCTTGTGATGGGCGGATCGATTGGGATGAGCGGAGCCGTCTGTCTGTCCTCGGTAGCTGCACTTCGGGCCGGTTCTGGCTTAGTCACAGCTGTGGTACCGCGAGCAATTCAGAGTATCGTGGCAAGTTATGAACCCTGCGTGATGACCGTCGGTCTGAGAGATGATACTGAATCAGGATTATCAGAAGTCTCCGAGGAGATAATCCTGTCTTTGATTGAGGGGCGTGATGCTCTTGCAGTGGGGCCAGGGTTGGGAAAAGTATCGGCTGCAGCGCGATTAGTGGAATCGCTACTGAGGCTGGCAAAGTGCCCTCTGGTTGTTGATGCAGATGGTCTGAATCTGGCAGCTGAGTATCATCTGTTTTCGCGTGTACGGCAATGTCCCTGCGTGATTACTCCGCATCCCGGGGAGTTCGCAAGGCTAACCGGGCGTTCAATCGCGGACATTGAAAAGCATCGCGAGGAGATCGCACAGGAATTCGCGGAGTCTCATTCGCTTGTCGTCGCATTGAAGGGACCGGGGACGATCGTAACCGATGGAATCCGGCTGTTTCGCAATACGACTGGGAACTCCGGAATGGGCACTGGAGGCTCCGGAGATGTTCTCACCGGAATAGTTGTGTCTCTATTGGGCCAGCAGTTACCCCCATTCGAGGCGACGGCACTGGCTGTTCACGCGCATGGGCTTGCTGGTGATGTGGCTGCTGAACAGTTTACCGAACGCGGAATGATTGCATCAGACCTTCTTAAGTGTCTTCCTGAAGCCTGGCGACGGCTGGAGAATGCTCGGCTGCCAGCGTGATCGGCTGGGTTTCTCAGAAGGAACGCAGAAGAATAGACCAGTCGGCGATCGTTCGTTCCGTCTCTGAATCGACGGGACGCGCTGTCCAGAACCCGGACTTGCGAAGTGCCTCCTGACATTGAGCCATCAGTGCCTGAGCCTGATTGGTTTCGGGCTGATCCAATAGAAGTACAGACTTATCTGCTCCATCAACACCGCCCGCTTCGGCTGCAGAGATCCATCCGTTGTTGAGGGCGATGCCACGGATTGGAGATGGGCCACCAAACACGAGTTGCCAGGCAAGCTGCGACTGTTCTCGATTGCCGACAACGACGATGCGACGCAGGTCAGCTTTGGAACGACCTGCAAGGCTCTGAATCATTGTCATGACCAGCGGAATATCGTCGGGAGTCAGGCGAGATTTCTCCGGGTTCACCGGGATGGCTACCATGAGTTTGTGCGAATCGAGAAACGGCTTCCATCTGGTCAGGATCTGATCCTCCGATTCCTGATCTGCTGAAAGCAAAATGACAATCCCCGGCAGGATTCCCGAGGGATTCGAAGAACCAAAGACGATCGCACGTCCTCGTTCATCAAAAGATAGTTCGCGTCGTTCCACCTGGTCTGGTGAACTTACTTCCGGCGTTTTGGCATCGTCCGAGGGTGCATCTTTTGGCGCACCATCTTCCGCCTTCACCTTAGCAAGATTCTCCTGGCTCATTACGGACATCTCTTTCAGCAGTTCGGCCGAGAGACGCGTCACATTCTCGGGCCGGGCTTCCGTCGTGATTTCTGCCGACTTGAGATCTGGTTGCCCGGGAATTCGATATTCGATTGCAAGTTTGTCGCCAGCCTGAAAATCAGCCAGTGCAGTGAATAGTTCTCCGGTGTCAGGAGTCGCCGTCCCGTTGATCTTCATCAGCTCAACGCGTGGCGGCAGCCCGCTTTTTGCTGCAGATGAATCGTTAATGACCAACAGCGGCACGGCATCTGATTTTTCGTCAGTCTTTTCCTCATCCGGCTTTTGTTCAGCGGGCGGTTTTGGTTCGAGCGGAAGGTTCTGCAAGAGCTTTGCAAGAGCCGCCGCGTCTGGCATGCCACCTTCCTGCTTCTTCCTGGCAATTCGAGTCGTCAGGAAGCCAAGGTAACCAGGATTTGCTACGGGAAGTTCTTCGGCCAGTGTCACGGCGAAGGAAAGGTCCTCGTTTCCTCGCTTGATCGAGATTTGCAGTGAATCGCCAGCGTAGCTGGATGCCACGGCCTCCTCGAGAATACTCATTCGTTCAATCATCCGATTGTTCACTGAAACCAGCACATCGTCTTTCTTGAGGCCTGCTGTCTCAGCCGGCCCCTTCTGGATAACTCGCTCGATTCGTATACGGGAAGAAAAGACTCCTGCAGCTGCGAGTTTTACGCCGAGTTTACCAGCCTTCAAATCACGTCCAGCTTTTAACCGTTCTGCACTTCGCAGAGCATCTTCCATCGGAATGGCAAACCCGATGCCGGAGTCATACCACTCAACTCCGGACGACGAACTGCCCTGCCCTCGCGGAGACAATGGCACCAGAATCCCCATTACTTGTCCCTGAAGATCGATGAGCGGACCTCCATAGTTTACCGGTGAGATTTTGGCATCCGACTGAATAGCCAACCCATGAATTCGATGAAGAGCACTTACGATCCCAACAGAAACATTGGATGATTCTGCTGCGTAAAATCGTCCCAGAGCAATCGACCATTGGCCAATTCTTATCGACTGACTGGATGCGGGTCGAACCGGAGTCCACTTTCCTTCTTTGGCTTTCAGAAGCACAAGACGTCGAAGATGATCTGTTGCGACGACTTCAACATTCGTGCGTTTTCCAGCGATGTCTTCGGCCAGAATCGCTTCAGGTTTGCCTTGTAACGCGAACTCACTCGTCAGAATTTCTCCAGCGTCTGAAATAACAACTCCGGTGGTCACAAGCGAGGAGACTTTATCTCCGTCAACGGATTGTTCTCCTCCGATCACACGAAGCCTGACGACGGAAGCATCGGCAGACTGAACGGCAGCTCTCACAGCTTGTCCCAGTTCGTCGGCCTGAATGAACGAAGATGTTGAGGCGACAGCAAGCAAGCTGAAGACTGGAAAGACAAAGCGCTGAGTGAGACTAAGTGTCATAGAGTTTCCAAATCATCTTCGAATAATCGATAGCTGCAGATCGTCAATATCCAATTGGCCGGTCGCGCCGTTGAGCCCAATCCGGATGATCATTTCTTTTGCCCCTGGAGGGACGGGGACTGTTGATCGAGCATTCTGCCAGTCGAAGCTGCCTCGCCATTTCCCCATGACCTTTTGTCCAATTTCACGGCGGACATGGTCATAGAAATGAACCACGACAGCGGCCTGCTCTGTCACATCCTGACCGGGCACAATGCCTTCACAACGGACCCAATAATTCAGATTCAGCACTGCAATTGTCCGGCCGTCAATGGCTGATCCCTGCAGGCAATGAGACAGCGAACCAAAATCCTTGTTCTGAAAGCGAATACAGTAGGTGCCGGTAATTGGAGACTCGGTGCACATCGTTGTCTGACGCTGGTAATGCCAGCCGTCAACTTTCTCGTCACCGTTTTCATCTTCTTCAAAGGAGCCATTCACGATTTCAGGGCGAGTCGCGTCTGGTTGAATTCGCCGTTGCTCTTCGGACGCCCCTGTCATGGGCACGAAAAGGGTTGAAATGAGCTTTTCATCTGTCAGCTTGCCATCCACTTTTGTGAACAGATGAAACGACTGCTGATATCGTTGGCCCACGGGGACAATCATCTTACCGCCCTCCTTGAGTTGTTCGACTAAAGGAGTCGGGACATTCTCTGGTGAGCAGGTCACTATGATTTTGTCGAATGGTGCGTGCTCGGGCCATCCTTTGTACCCATCACCATCCAGCGTAAAGACGTTGTCATATTTGAGTTCTTTCAGTCTCTTTGTCGCCTGTTTGGAAAGAGGACTGACGATCTCAATTGTATAGACCTCTTTAACGATCTCTGCCAGCACTGCTGCCTGATATCCACTCCCGGTTCCAATCTCCAGGACTCGATCTTCCGGCTGAGGATCC
>CANHVD010000079.1 GCA_947463775.1 Planctomycetaceae bacterium
CGTGACCCGGCCATTAAATGCAGTCTGGTGCCACTATTGTTCCTCAAAGGAGTCCACGCCCTGACGGGATATCGCATCGCTCATTGGCTCTGGGGACAAGGGCGAGAACTGTTGGCGTTGCATTTCCAGAATCGCATCTCGGAAGCCTTTGCCGTCGACATTCATCCGGCCGCCAAAATCGGGCGAGGAATCCTGATGGATCATGCAACCTCGATCGTTATCGGCGAAACTGCGGTGATCGAAGATGACGTGTCGCTGTTGCACGAGGTGACTCTGGGGGGAACCGGAAAAGCGACCGGTGATCGCCATCCTAAAGTTCGTCGCGGTGTGCTGATCGGAGCCGGCGCGAAGATTCTGGGGAACGTCGAAATCGGCGAAGGAGCGAAGGTCGGAGCCGGCAGCGTGGTGCTCAAAAACGTCGCACCGCATTGCACCGTCGCCGGAGTTCCTGCTGTCGTTGTTGGCAAGCCGTGTTCTTCGTCACCGGCGTTGGATATGGATCACGAGATCAATTCCGGGGAATCAATTTGAGGCAACCTTCTGCGAAGGGGTGTTGAAAAGTCGCAACTCAAAATGCCAGCTTGATCTGGATCCTTACCGGACGACTCGACCGCTGCCAGAGCCCTGCGTCAGTTCCTCGATCTCCTGTTGAGTTGCGAAGTTGCAGTCTCCGACGATGGAGTGAGCGAGGCAGGCGGCTGAGGTGGCAAACTCCAGCGTTCGCTGATGATCGAACTCGGGATTGGTCAGCCCAAAGAGCAGCCCGGCATCAAACGCATCACCGCTGCCAACTCGATCCACGATATTGCGAATCTCATAAGGGCGATATTCGCCGTCCTTCAGTGGAGCCAGGTTTGTTTGGCCCGTTTTTGCGTCGTACAACATTGCTCCCCAATTATTGTGTGACGCAGAAAGCTGTTCTCGAAACGTCGTCGAGAAGAGTTCAATGTTCGGATATCGCTTCGTCATCGCTTTGGCAAAGCTGATGGCTCGGTCAATATGAAACTGTCTGCTGCCTGAACCGGCGTCAGTGGCCGGCGGCAGCGTAACACCGAGTAGTTTTCCGTCCTCTTCGTTGGCCATCAACAGGCTGACCAGCGGAATCAACTCCTGCAGAGTCTCCCCGGCCAGCTTCTGCGGTGTACGAGTATCATCCCAACGCCAGAGCTTGGAGCGGAAGTTCACGTCAAACGCGATGCGACCTCCCATGGCCTTTGCGACTTGAGCCGCCTCAAGGGTGACCGCAGCCGCAGAAGCCGACAGCGCAGGAGTAATTCCGGTCAGGTGCAGCCACTCCGCGTCCTTCAGAATCTCTGGCCAGTTGAAGTCACCTGGCTTCGAAAGGCTGATCGATGAGCCTTCTCGATCATAGTACACGCGACTGGGCCGCTGATTGGCACCCATTTCGACGAAGTAAATGCCGAACCGTCCACGATCAGAAATCTGAAGATGGCGAGTACCAATGCCAAGGCTACGGAGATCGGCGAGACAGCCGTCAGTCAAAGGGTTGTCGGGCAACGCCGAGACAAATTCAACGTCCGTTCCGAGTTGAGCTAGTGAGGCCGCCACATTGGCCTCCGCACCGGCAAAAGTAACGTCCAGCGACCCCGGCAACACCTGACGAAGTCGCAGTACTCCCGACGGAGCCATGCGTGCCATGATTTCGCCGAACGTTATGATCTTTGCCATTGTGAACTCTTACAAAAATCTCGACTCGATGATCCGTCACTCAAATTCCGCGGGTATGAATCGTACGAAGAAAACTTAGCCCCTCAACCCCGCCGCCTTCATCAAAGCGGCGGTGGCAGTGTAGGCTTCTCGCACCCATTCTTCGATGCGGTTCGGTTCGGGCGAATACTCCAGCTCAATCGACATCGTTCCGCCCATCTGCAGTTTGGCGATCTCCGTCAGATACGGAGCAAAATTCACGACGCCATGTCCCGGTGGCAGATCACCGTGTTTGATGCCATCGCAGTCGGAAATATGAACATGAATGGCGCGATCTTTCAGGCGGCTCAATTCTTCCGGAGCCACTTTCGCCAGATGCAGGTGGGACACATCAATATTGGCCGCGAGAGCCGGATGATTCACGGCATCCAGAAACCGAACCATGCTGTCGACACTATTGACGAGGGACAGTGGAAACGGTTCCAGCTCCATGGCGATCTTAAGGCCAAGCGAATCGGCGTAGTCGGCCAGTCGTCGGCAATTGTCGGCACCGGTTCGCCACTGTTCTGCCGGCGGAATGACTTCCTGATTCCAGATGTACTCCCCTAAAACCAGCAGCAGATTTTCAGCTTGCAGTTCATAGCAGAGATCCAGAAAACTGCGGCAACGGTCGAGATGAAAACGCTGCACCGACGGATTGAAGTCGATCAGTCCTGTGGCAACGCAACACACGGACACAATTGGCAAGCCGGCTCGACCGCATTCGCGCCGGATCAACTGTCGCTCACGAACATCAATATCCAGCGGATCAGTAAAGATGTCTATGGCATCAAAACCAATCTCGCGGGTCTTCTGAATTCCCCACGCGGTGTCTCGTCCGGCCTGAGCCCAGGCACTATTGATCAATCCTAAACGCATCGCCAAAGTCTTCCGTTGTTAATCGTGCGGAGCGATTTGCTCCCTGCCCAGTTCAGGCAGAGAAAACCTGGCCTGTTGGCCACGGGTTAAACGAAGGAGCTGGTCGGGCACGACACTAGATATCAAGCTCTTTCACATCAAGTGCGTGCTTCTCGATGAACTCACGTCGCGGCTCGACGGCATCGCCCATGAGCACTCGGAAGATTTCATCAGCGGCGGCCGCATCTTCCATGCGAACCTGCAGCAGCGTTCGTTTCTCGGGATCCATACTGGTATCCCAAAGTTCTTCCGAGTTCATTTCACCGAGACCTTTGAAGCGTGTCAGCGTCAGGCCTTTTTCGCCAAGCCTGCGGAGTTCAGCCAGCAGGTCGCGGAGGCTGGTCAGCTTCACCACATCGTCATCGCGTTCAAGGATGAATGGGAAGATCGGCTCGGCGTTGCGAACTCCGGCCGGTGTAAAGTCTGCGACGAAGAAGCCGTAGTCTTTAAGCTGAGCAAACACATCGTTCAGAGTCTTGATCTCATGCAGATCGATCAACTGAGCCAGCTTCTCACGCGGAATCAATGGTTCACCGGTTGTGACGGGTGTTGATACGGCGGACGCGGAAGTCTCTGTGGCATCAGTGACTTCTGACGGAGGCACCACCGGCAGAATGGACTTCAGATAGGCTTCGGCTTCGTCGCGTTCCAGGAACCATTTTTCGGCGTCGCCGGAGAGAACTCGATAACGCGGCAGCCGGGACTTGTCACCGGCGTTGTATTTCAGCAGGTGGCGAATATCGATCCCGCGGCGTTCGAGCAGTTCCAGAGGATGTTCCATCTGTGTGATCAGGTCACACACTTTCTGCAGATTTTCTCCTGCGAACGTTGTGCTGTCAGCCTTCACATTCAGCCGCGCGCCGCTCATGCCGAGACTGATGAGCTCTGTCATCATCGCCTGATGTGTCTGGACGTAGCGAACCTGTTTTCGCTGAATGACGCGATAGAGCGGCGGCTGAGCGATATAAATATGTCCTCCTGCCACCAGATCTCGCATATGGCGGAACAGGAACGTCAGCAGCAAAGTTCTAATGTGACTGCCGTCGACGTCGGCGTCAGTCATCACGATGATCTTGCCATAGCGGCGTTTGGAGATATCCATCTCATCTTCGCCGCCAGCCGGTGACAATCCGATCGCGCGGAACAGATTCGTGATTTCCGCGTTGTCCAGGACTTTGACAAGCTGGGCTTTTTCAACGTTCAGGATCTTACCTCGCAGCGGAAGAATCGCCTGAATGCTGGAATCTCGTCCAGTGTCAGCAGATCCACCGGCCGAGTCACCTTCCACCAGATACAGCTCAGTGGATTCCAGATCGCGACTTCGACAATCGCGAAGTTTCTCCGGCAGACCACCGGTCGTCAGCGCGCCTTTGCGGCGAACCATATCACGGGACTTGCGAGCCGCTTCGCGAGCTTCAGCCGCCATGACCGCTTTTGCGATAAGCTTTTTGGCGATTGAAGGATTCTCTTCGAGATACTTTGTGAAGCCTTCATTCACCACCGTCTGAACCGCGCTTTCGACTTCGCCGTTCGTCAGTTTGACTTTATTCTGCGATGTGAATTTTGGATCAGGCACGCGAACAGAAACGATCGCGGTCAGTCCCTCGCGGAAGTCTTCACCCACAGGCACAACGTCTTTGAACAGATTGCCAGCTTTGGCATAGTTGTTCATCGTGCGGGTCAGGGCAGCTCGGAAACCGCTGAGGTGAGTACCCCCGTCCGGATTGAAAATGTTGTTCGCGTAGGTCAACACATTTTCTGTGTAACCATCGTTGTACTGCATCGCCACTTCAACGACGACGTTTTCTTCCGGGGCTTCCGCCATGACTCGAAACACATCAGCCGTCAGCGGTGTCTGTGTTCGATTCAAATACTTAACGAACTGCACCAGGCCATCTTCAAAGTGAAACTCTTCCGTCCGGTCTGCTCGCTCATCGCGCAGAGTAATTCGAATGCCGGGCGTCAGAAACGCCAGCTCACGCATACGGCGAGTCAGAGTATCCAGCGAAAACTTGGTTTCAGAAAAGATCGTTGGGTCCGGCAGAAAGGTCAGACGAGTTCCCGTGGAGTCCGCTCCGCCGAGTTGTCGCAGCTCTGATGTACGCCGACCTTTTTCGAAATCCATCACCCATGTCGTTCCACCACGGCGAACTTCAGCCGTCAGCCAGGAACTGAGCGCATTCACGGCGGTGATCCCGACGCCGTGAAGACCGCCCGTGCCGACTTTGTAACCGCTTTCGCGATTAAACTTTCCGCCGGCGTGGATTTCCGTCAGAACGACTTCCAGAGCCGGACGACCATCGCCTTTGACGATGTCCACCGGGATACCTCGGCCGTTGTCGACGATGGAGATGCTTTCGTCGAGATTGATTTGAACGTGGATCTCCGAAGCGTATCCGTTCACGGCTTCGTCGATACTGTTGTCGACCACTTCGTAGACGAGATGATGAAGGCCCGGAGCACCGGTGTCACCGATGTACATCGCCGGACGAGTTCGAATCCCTTCAATTCCCTTCAGATGCTGAATATCAGAAGCATCGTAGGTTTCTGCCGCTGGAGCAGGCTTTACTGCTGCGTTAGTCGGCAGGGTGTTATCGTCGTTGGCAGCGTTCGCTACAGACACGTTTTCACTTTCTTCTGTTCAACCGAGAACCTTCGGGAGATTTGAGATTCAAATTTGAAATTTCAAATAACCCACTCTTCAACTTATGAATCTACCGAGCACGCACGTACCGAATTGATCGAATGTTGGACTGAGGCAAATTGGTCTTCATTTGCTCCAGCACGGTTTCATGCATGAAGCCCCGCAACTCCTCAAGAGTTGCACTGTTGGTGACCACCACTTCCACAATGCCATCACGAACTTTGCGAGCTGTGCTGCGTCGACCCAGATCCGGGCCAACGATTCGCTTCCATTCAGCATCAAGGCTTTCCGCCGCCGAACGATTCACAACGCCTGTACTGCGAATAAAACGCATCAAAGCGTTCTTCAGAGTTGACGGCGATGACAGCATTTCATCAGACACGCAGGGAAGTCCTTTTCACAAAGTGTTTAGTTTTCATTGTTAGTGTTCAGTATTGCGATTGACTGAACACTGGCAACTGAACACTGGCCACTCTGCTTTTATCGATCCTGTGACAATGGCATGATGACATAGGTGTACGAATCTTCGACGCGGAAGACTGCCGCGGTATCCGAATCCGTCAGTTGCAGATCAACCAGAGTTTCCGGAGTCAGCACCTTCAGGAAATCCGCGACGTACTTCGGGTCGAAAGTGATTTTTACTTCCTCGTGGTCATACTCGATCGGCAGTTCAATTTTCGACTCACCAATCGTGCTGGCCTGACTGCTGAGCGTCAGCATGGACGAACCAAACTGGAAGTCGACGCCTCGACTTTCTTCGTCGGTAATAATCTGAGACTGACGAACAGCCGCGAAGAACGGAGCCACTGGCAGCGGAACATTCACGTTGCCGCTGCGAGGAATCACGTCGCGATAGCGCGGGAAACGGCCTTCCACAAGTCGACTGTAAACCGTGCACGCCCCGGATCGCATCATCACGTCGTTATCGTGAACGGCGATGTCAACAAACTCTGCCTGAGGATCAATCGAACGCTCCAGAAGAGACATTGCCTTCGTCGGCACAACGGTCGTCTTCGTCGGAGCCATCGGGTTGCCTTCTTTTTCGCAGGCAGCCGTTGCCACAGCCAGGCGTCGGCTGTCTGTTGCGGCCAGAGTGACGGTGCCTTCACCAAACTCAAGCAACAGGCCACCAAGGGCGTAGCGAGTGCTCTCTGTATCCGTAGCAAACGATGTCCGGCGAATCATCTGCCTGAATACAGGAGCAGGAATTCGGAAGTAGTTCTGTTCGCTGAAGGACGGAACAGGTGGGAACTCCCGAGGATCTTCTGACGAAAGCCGAAACTTGGCAGACGCAGCTTTCAGCGTGATGTTCTTTTCGTCGATCGTCAGGTCGAGCTGTTCGTCCTGCAGTTCGCGGAGGATTGATGAGATGCGTTGTGTGGGAAGCAGGGCGTCGCCCGTTGAACTGGTTGTGACCCCACCAACTTTGAAGCGAATGGCCATTTCCTGGTCGGTGCCCACCAGTTCCACGCCGGAACTGCTGACCGCCATGAATACGTTTCGCAGGATGTCTTTTGGCGTACGCGATGGCACTGCCGAAGCCGCAATGGAAAATGCCGACGAAAACAAGGCGCGATTACAAGACAACTGCATGGGGAAGGCTGCTCCGCAATTCAAAATAGTCAACGGCCTGACTCAATTCCTTGAGCCGACGTCCCGCTTCGGGAGTTCATTTTCGGAAGAGCAGAGTTTATCAGAATCGTTCGGAATGCGGTATGCTGACGGGCTGCCGTTTGCCACGTTCCGTAAAGGTTTGGAGCCTCCGGAGTCCCCTGTTCCAATCCGGGTCTTTTCTCCGCTTTTCAAGGGCGAAATTCCTGCTGCCGGGGCAGTTTTCAGGTCGGATTTGTGGCGAATCGAAGAACGCTTTAGAATTCCGCTCCCGGGAACCCGCGACTGTGTCCGATTGCTGCGGAGTTTCCGCCGAAAAACTGACGTCAGTACGAATTAATCTGCGTAGTTCCGATGATCTTTTCGGCTCCTGATGGATGTCCGAATGGTTCCTCGATTAAGATCGCCGAAAATTCTTCGATCTTCCCCGTCTCAAACTGTCTCAATGAAAGCTGCACTCGCGATGACTCGTCGCATTTGGAATTTCTCCGCCGGCCCTGCCGTATTGCCCGAAACTGTTCTCGAGGAAGCTCGCGAAAACCTGCTTTCCCTGGGAAACACGGGCGTCGGCATTTGTGAACATTCGCATCGTGGCAAACCATTTATGGCTGTCGCCGCTGAAGCGGAAGCTCTGTGCCGCGAATTGGCCGGCATTCCGGACGACTATGCGGTGCTCTTCCTGCAGGGCGGTGCGTCACTGCAGTTTTCCATGGTGCCGATGAACCTGTTGCCAGCTGACCGCACCGCTGATTATCTGATCACCGGCATGTGGGCCGAGAAAGCTCTGAAGGAAGCCAAGTCCGTCGGTAAGACTCATGTGGCCTGCACCAGCAAGGATGCGAACTTCAATTACATTCCGGAATCCTGCTCCTACAGCGACAATCCGGCCTACGTCCATTTCACTTCGAATAACACGATCTTTGGAACTCAGTTCCAGTCGGAGCCCGTCGGTATTCCGGGCTCGGCGTTTCTGGTGTGCGATGCCAGCAGCGACATCTTCAGCCGACCAATTGACATCCGTAAATATGGTCTGATCTACGCAGGTGCTCAGAAGAACCTGGGACCCAGCGGCGTCACGCTGGTGATCATGCGAAAAGACCTCGTCGAAGCAGGCAACAAGAATCTCGCGACGATGCTGCAGTATCGAACTCATGCGGAAAATGAGTCGATGTACAATACGCCTCCGACCTTCGGCATCTACCTGATGATGCTGGTATTCCGCTGGATCAAGGCTCAGGGTGGTTTGGCCGCGATGGAAACTCGCAACAAAGCCAAGGCCGCAGTGCTGTACGACTATCTGAAGTCCAGCAGCCTGTTTAAGTCGACAGCGAAGCCAGGCAGTGGATCACAGATGAACGTCACGTTCGTCACGGGTAACGAAGACAAGGACAATGCGTTCGTCAAAGCCGCCGAAGCCAAGGGCTTCAGTGGCCTGAAGGGACATCGCAGCGTCGGCGGAATGCGTGCCAGTATCTACAACGCATTTCCTCCGGAAGGCGTTGAAGCCCTTGTGCAGTTCATGAAGGACTTTGAGGCCTCAGCGTGAGCAGCCCCGGAAACGATTCGTCCGCTAAAAAGAAGCCCGCGACAGTGGAACCGGTTCCTGACCGTTCCACTGCCGACGTGGGCATCGTGTGTACTCATAAGGGCGAGCTGAAGGCGTTTCTAAAGCGAGTTGACCGGCAGCGAAATTACACAGAAAAGAAGATCACTGTTCGCGGCGGCTTTCTGGGCGAGACAATTCGCCTGGTGATTGCCGAAGCAGGTGAAGGCTACGCGTCTCATCGAGCCGCCACGGAACTTCTGATCAACGAGCATCGTCCGGCATGGATTCTGGCGATCGGCTTTAGTTCATCGCTCACGGCCGACACCAAGCCGGGCGATATCGTGCTGTCGAATGAAATCAGCGATACGCACGTCAATAGCCTTCCCGTGAAGTGTACACTGGCTCCTCGCAAACGAATTCACGTGGGTAAGCTGATTGTAGCGGATCAGCATCCGGTGACGCCGGCGGAGAAAGTGGCACTCGCCGAAAAATTTCCAGGTCTCGCTGTCGACACCAGTAGCCTCGCGGTTGCTCAGGTTTGTCAGGAACGCGATGTCCGTTTCATGGCGATTCGAGGCATCGTGGATACTCTTGAAGAAGAAATTCCCGAACAAGCCGCATCGATGATTTTTCATCCGACCAGTCGCGCACTGGGTTCGGCGATCGGCACCATGTTCAAAGGACTTCGCAAGATGTCCGAAATGAACTCGTGGCGAGAACGAGCCAACACCGTGTCGGCCAATCTCGATCAATTCGCCACAGGGATTATCGAGCAGATCGCCGAAGCGATTGAACGCAAACGATAGCGTTTGCTACCGGCAGTGTTCCTTCAGTTCTGCCCACCCTCGTTTAACGGCAAGCCGCCGGCGACTGCGTTTCTCGGCCCTGCCGCCATCGTTCGTATCGAATTTGTGTTGAACAACGCTCCGTAGAAAGCGTGCTTGCGTAAAATGGCTTAGCTTTTCTGGAACGCAGGCAGTTCTGGCAGCGGCACAACTCCGGATCGCTTCTCAAATTCTTCCCACTCCTTTCTGTCCCCTCTGCTGCCTCGTGTTCAAGAGCAGAACCTGCGTCAAGGACCAAGGCCAACGCATTTGAACAGAAGCAAGCAGAGGCAGCAGAGAAATCGCAGTATGACATGGGCATACTCTCTGTTCCCTCTGCTGCCTCCTGTTCAGCAAAACAAGAATTGAGTCGAGTGCCATAAGGAAACGCATTTGAACAGGAGCAAGCAGAGGCAGCAGAGAAATCGCAGCATCACTTGGGCTTACTCTCTGTTCCCTCTGCTACCTCCTGTTCAAAAACAAGCATTGAATTGAGTCGAGGCCAAAAGCAAACACATTTGCCATCGTAATTTGGCTGAAGCGAATGAGTGATTCATCAGTCTAGTTAAGAGACGGCACCTTTGGCTCGGCGGTAAGCTTAGTGATCGTGGAACTCTACGTCGCCGTTCGATTGCCCACGATGCGCACACGACCAGAAGCCAGCATTCGGATGGCGTCGGGATACGCGATCTTTTCCTGCTCAAACACCAGCGACGCCAGCTCATCAGCGGTGCAGAGATCAGGAACGGCAACCGTGCGTTGCAGGACGATCGGTCCCTGATCGTATTCGTTGTTGGCGAAGTGAACGGTGCAACCGCTGACTTTCACGCCACGTTCAATCGCCGCTTCGTGAACATGATGGCCGAAGAATCCATGGCCACAAAAAGCCGGTATCAACGACGGATGAATGTTGAGCACTCGCCAGCGAAAGTCATCGGGCACATGCAGCAGACTCAGGAAGCCGGCCAGAGTCACCAGGTCCACGTTGGCTGCACGCAGTTCCGCAAAGACAGCGCGACTAAAGTCACCGACACCGGAAAAATCGCGAGGACGAATCACCTGGCAATTCAAACCGGCCGCCAGAGAGCGTTCAACGCCCTTGCAGGTTCGCTGACTGGCGATCACCAGCGGAACTTCAGCGTTCAACTGTCCGCTGCGAATCTGATCCAAAAAATTCAGCAACGTTGTTCCGCCGCCGCTGATCAGAACTCCCAAACGAATCGGACGATCTGTGATGGGCTGCAGAGGTTGAATGGCAGAGCCGTCTGTCTGAAAATTGTAGGCGTTAGCCGAAGTGGTCATCCGCGAGTAGGCTCAATTCTGGGATCAGCAAACGGGCCGGAAAATCGATCCTGCGAAGTTTGATGGAAATCAGGTCGTTCGTCCACCAGAGACAGCAATCGTCTTCGCTCTCTCCGATCACGCTGCACTCGTCCCCATACAGTCATTGTGACCAGCAAAGTCAGAAAACCGAGGAACAGCACAAGCGTATCACTGATCGGACGAGTTTCACTTTTGGCCTGAGCCAGCAACGGCGAGTTGGCTCGGATATGTCCATCCTTCGCCAGAGTCAGAATATGTTTCGCGGATGGATTCCAGCTGACATGTCCGGCCAGCAGCAGTGGAGCCAGGCGATTCTCCTGCTGTGAGCGATACACATACATCTTGAAGAAGCAGCCTGTCACAGTCACAGAATCGATAAGCTCGCTTCCAACCGGAAACTCCTTTGGCAACGAAGGTGTCACGATCACCGCAGGATTGTTCTGCGAATCCTCCGTGAACAGCCACAGTTCATGCAAAGGCTGTCCATTGAACAGCGTCGAGTCACCGTTGTACGTGATGACACGACGAACATGGCCGCGAAGAGTCACTAACCGACCCTGCCACTGGTCGGGATTTTGAAACACATCCACGAAGAGCGGAAACGTTTCCGGATTCCTCTGGTGCTCCAGGTACTTACTTTTTCGAAACCCGATCTGCCGCTCAAGCCTGCGGAGTTTTGTTTCATAGCCTTCTTTTCCCGGCGTATCAGCTTTCGAAAGCATTCCGCCGCGAAATTGATTCTCCAGCACGATTCGGTCGGCTCCGGCCTTCTCAACCATATTCACCAGCAACTTTTGAACTCGAATCTTCTGTTCTTCAGCAGCAATCGAGGCCTGCACTTTGCTGCTCGTTAACTGCAACTGTCGCAAAGTCTCGTGGTACAGCCAGCTCTCGTCGTCATTCACCTTGCGACGAGAACGCACATGATCACGAACGTACTCGTCATAAGGACGCGGAGTGAGTACTCGCACAACATCCGAAAACACCAGCGGCTGTCTCTGCCACAGTTTGACAAACCAGCCTTTCACCATCACCGGCATCGCAACGCGTTTATCAATCGGCCATGCAGAAGACGGCTGATTCTGTGATTGCGGATCGACGTAGCTGATCGCATCCACCATCGCGATCATTTCCTGAGTCAGAAAGTTCCTCAGGATACCGCGTTGCAAAGTAATAAGCCGTTCTTCACCTTCCAGCGTACGGCGAGCCTGCAGCTCTTTTGGCCCCAGCGGTGTGAACATGCCGTAAAGCACAACGGGTCGACCGACGAAATCTCGCGGATGCGATTGCATGTCGAGCTGCAGGGAATAGTTCTTGATCTGCGGCAAGTCACTGGAATGATCAGTGGTCGAGATAACGCGGCGTGTGGCTTTGTCGTTTGGATCAGATAATTCCGGCAGAGACGCCGACAACTGAACCTTGCCGTTCTCCCACGCCTGTCTGCGAACTTCTGCATAGCGATAGAAGGCCGTTTCCCAGGCACTGGTGACGTTAGCGTTTTCCGGCAACTGACTGGGAGCCAGCGTTCGTCGAGCCAGGGCAGCTCGGATCAGTTCGACATAGTTGTCTTCTTCCGATTCAGAAAGGTTTGGTTTTCCATGCGAGAAATTCCATTCCTTACCAATTTCGATATCAGCCACAGACACCGGCTGAAGCGACCAATTGAATGCTCCGTCGGTCGTCAGGTCGTCGGCATTTTCTCCCGGCAGAACACGGCGTTCTGCATCCGGATCAATGCCGGTTGATGGTCGCACTGACCCGGAAGGTCTACGCGGACTAAACGGCGCGTCTTCATCAAGAGGCTGCAGGCGAATTCCACCATCCGGATCCGTATCATTGTCGAGAGGATCCAACGCTGGGGGAAAACGAGGAGCACTGGAGTCTCGCGTTTCAGGACGGATCCGTGGACGCGGCAGCGCACGTGGTTCCGGTTCCGACGGGCGACTCCGAGGAACCTCGTCGTCATTTAGCGACGGAAAATCGGGCAGCGGCGGGAAGAGTTCATCCCCGCCAGAAATTGTTGCCGAGCCGCGCGACGGTCGGCGTTCGTCGGCCAACAGAGAAGATGATGCACAGAATGCCGCTCCGCAGATTGCGGTCAGAGTGCCCAGCAAACTGAGGATGACACACAGCACCCGCTGCTGTGAACGTCGGCCTGAATTTGTGTGGGGCGCTGATTCCATAAGCGTTGACGTCATCATGGCTAAGGTTTTCCATTCCGCAAAATGCCAGTTCTGCGAAGTTTAGGAGTTCTGCGTGGTGATTTACCAGTGCGGAATGGATGAATCTGGACTACTGATCACATCCGGCTCGCCGCAGTCGCGTTGACTTCGTAGCGCTGGCTTCAGACAGCGAGCCAATAAACTTGTGGATACTGCGGACTGAAGTCCTCCCTGCATGAGTGGCAAAATCGGGATGAAGCCCGCACTACGAATGCGATCGGCGACTGAATCTGCTGACCGTACGGCCGCAAAACATGGTCATTTTCCTCCATTCACGCGATCGTCCGCGGGACTTCCATGGCGTTGTTTCCGTTACAGATCCGACAACCACGAATCGCCAGAATTCCCGGGACGCACTTCCGTGTGCACGACGATATTGAATAGGCCTATGGATATTTAGGCATTGAAAATCCGAACGTTAACCGTTACCCAACGGTTTCCAGCTGTCGCCGTCATCGTTCAACCCCCTCTGAACGGTGACGGCGATCTTCATTGGCGGACTGCGGGATCTGTTGGCGGTTTGCTCGTTGTGGGTTTCCATTAGTGGCGCTCCGTGGATTTCGGAAGCCCGCCTGACCGATAACTCATGAGGTCAAAGCTTTAATCTCGTTACGCTGCTTGAAACAGGAGTCCTTGATGACCCGTCGCAAGCGACCTCCGGAAGGTCGAACCTTCGCGGTCTCAACATTTCGCGATCCAGCGTCATGGCAGAATAGCTTCCTGAGCTATCTTGATGCCGAATGTGGCATGGCGAAGAACACGATTGACGCCTACAGACGCGATCTCGATCGATTCTTCGGCTGGAACAGAGATCACGCCAAGGTTGGCGTACACGACATTGGCGTCCCCACGATTACCGCGTTCCTGGAGTTTTTGCAGACGCTGAATCTGGCCGCCAGCAGTATCGGGCGTAACCTCGTCGCCATTCGCATGTTTTTTCGCTACCTCATGCTGGAAGGAATCGTCGCTGAAAGCACCGTGGACCTTGTGAGTTCTCCCAAGCTCTGGGAACGCCTGCCCAAGGTGCTCAGTCCCGATATGGTCGACTCACTTTTAGTCGCGCCGCTGGGATCTGAGGACCGCTACTACCGCCGAGACCGCGCGTTGCTTGCGGTCATGTATGCCACGGGCTGTCGTGTTTCAGAAGTCGTCGGAATGCGTTTGCAGGATATTCATCTGGAGGAGAACTACTGTCTCTGCACCGGCAAAGGGAATAAACAGCGGATCGTCTCGCTGAATCCGGTCGCTTCAGATGCGATCAGAAAGTATCTCGAACTGGAACGCCCGGACCTGGTGGTTGTTGCCGGAAATGATCCCGGCTATCTGTTTCTGACTCGCAGCGGCCGACCACTCAATCGCGAATCCGTCTGGTCGCTGGTGCAGCGTTATGCCAGTCGAGTTGGCTGCGGAGCTGAAGTAAGTCCTC